>JAJYRV010000001.1 GCA_021793935.1 Actinomycetes bacterium
CTGCCCATCGGCATTCTCTGGAAAGTCGAAGGGGACGGCATCGTTAGAGGCATAATCGGACGTGTCCGGTTGAACAGGGTCACTAACCGCCTTACCGGCAACAGTGCACGATCCCACGAACCCGAATGCCAGCGAGCAGGCGAGGGCTCCACTCGCAGATCTCATCGTCGCTAACGGTTGCATGTTGCCCGATCCCGCCCCGGCCGCGGAACTGGTCTTTCGATACGGCGGATTCTCCGGTTGACCGAGCATACGCGAGGCGCCGGGCGCCAGGAAGGCCCTACCGGCCACCATGGCCGTATTTGTGTCCGCCTCATTTCGGAGAGTTGACCTCCAGGAAGGCGTACACCTCACGCTCGTCCACCCCGGGGAACGTGCCGCGGGGGAGCGGGGCGAGGACCTGGGTGTGCATCACCGCGCTCGGCCACGCGTGGCCCTGCCATTTGGAGGCGAGATGCTGATCGGGTTTCCGGCAGCACGTCTCGTCCGGGCAGGTCGAGGCCGCCCGGCGGGTCGTCTCCCGGCCGCGGAACCACTTCGCCTCATCGAACGGCACGCCGATCGTGATGGAGAATTCCCCCTGGGTCCCAGTGCCGGTCTGCGTGGAGCACCAGAACGTTCCCGCGCTCGTATCCGTGTACTGGTGGAACTCCGTGGTACGCGCGCGCCGTTCGAAGGCTGCCCGCGCCGCCCACCGCCGGCACACGTATTGGCCCTCGACGGCGCCGAGCGCATCCGTGGGTAGGGGCACCCCGTCGTTCTCGTAGCCCTTATACAGGGCACCATCGTCTTCCACACGCAGGAAGTGCAGTGGGATGCCGAGTTCAACCGTGGCGAGGTTCGTGAACCGCAGCGCCGCCGCCTCGTGGGTGACGCCGAAGGTGTCCCGGAAATCCTCAATCGCAATATCGCGAGTCTTTTTCCGCTCCTCCAAGTGCGCGAGCGCCGCAGAACGGGGGATCAGGCACGTTGCGGCGAAGTAGGTGATCTCCAACCGCTGCCGAAGGAAGTCCGCGTAGGAGGTCGGCTCGGTGTGGCCGAGGATTCTGTGCCCGATCGCTTGCAGGGCGAGCGAACGCAGACCGTGCCCGCCGGGGATAGAAGCCGGGGGAAGATAGATCCGCCCGTTCGCCAGATCGGTCACGGTCCGAGTGGAATGCGGCAGATCGGGGGAGTGGACGATCTCGAACCCGACGTGGCGAACCATCTCCGCCACGGTCGAATGGGTCAATGCTCCCGAGGTGTAACCGCCCGCGCGCGCCGCTTCCTCACCGAGCTCCTCGATCTCGGGCAGATAGTTGTCGCGCTCGCGCATGAGCATCCGCAGCGCAGTGTTCGCCCGGCGCGCCTCTTGCGGGGTGGTGGCACTTTCGCGGGCCTTGCGAATCACCTCCCGGTGCAGAGCTACGAGGGATTCCAACACCTCGATCGGGGTACTGCGATTGGGCCGCACGGGCGCGACCCCCAGCGATCGATAGTGCGGGGAGCGCTGGGCACGCTGTAATTCGATCTCGAGCTCGGCGCGACGGTCCGGCGGTGGCTCAGCGGCGAGGAGGATCCCCACGTCAACGTCGAGCACCTCGGCGAGGTCCTTCAGAAGCGCAAGCCGCGGCTCCCGGTGCCCGTTCTCGATAAGGGAGAGGTGGCTCGGCGTCGTGCCTGCCCGCTCCGCGAGCTCGCGCAGGGTGAGCCCGGCCTGAGTGCGAAAGTGGCGCACTCGCCGCCCGAGAGTAAGCGACGGGGAATCTTCCGGGAGCTCTTCAGCGGACTCCGGGATAGGAAGAACAGGCTTCATAGCTTCACTCTAAGATAAATTCGCCCGAAGTTTCGTTCGTCAAGGCGCTTCTGCGCGCGAAGCGTGCGTAGAAAATGTTAATACCGATGAAAAATTGGTTTCCGGAAAGGACACCGCGCTGATGAACACGGTCGCTCACGTTGCCCCACGCGTCACAGGTACCCCTTCTACCGACCGGGTTCTGGTGGAGTGGGTCGAGGACATCGCCGCCCTCACCGAACCCGACCGCATCCATTGGTGCAGCGGTTCGCAGGAAGAAAACGACGTGCTGCTCCAGGCAATGGTGGACCGCGGCACCCTCATTGCGCTCAATCCCGATCTGCGCCCGAACTCCTATCTCGCACGCTCCGAACCCTCCGACGTCGCCCGCGTGGAAGCCGCGACCTTCATCTGCTCGGAGAAGCCCGAGGGCGCCGGTCCGACGAATAATTGGCGGGACCCCCAGGAAATGCGGCAAACCCTCACCAACGTCTTTGCCGGCGCGATGCGGGGACGCACGATGTACGTCGTCCCGTTCTCGATGGGCCCGGTCGGCGGGGAGCTCTCCCATCTCGGCGTGGAGCTCACCGACTCCCCCTACGTCGTGGCGAGCATGCGGATCATGACCCGGATGGGCAGCGGGGCGCTCGCGCAGATCGAGGCGGGCGAACCGTGGGTTCCCGCCGTGCACTCGGTGGGCTATCCATTGCGCGGCGCCGATGGCCAGGAGCGCGAGGACGTCGCCTGGCCCTGCAACGACACCAAATACATCGTCCACTTTCCCGACTCCCGCGAAATCTGGTCCTACGGGTCGGGTTACGGCGGGAACGCGCTGCTCGGTAAGAAGTGCTTCGCCCTGCGGATCGCCTCGGTCATCGCCCGCGATGAGGGCTGGCTCGCCGAGCATATGCTCCTCATCGAAGCGACCAATGAGGCGGGGAAGAGCTACCACATCGCTGCCGCCTTCCCGTCTGCCTGCGGGAAGACCAACCTCGCCATGCTCCAACCGTCGATCCCGGGATGGACGGTGCGCACCCTCGGCGATGACATCGCCTGGATCTACCCGCGTGAGGGGCGCCTGCGCGCGCTGAACCCCGAGGCGGGATTCTTCGGGGTGGCCCCGGGCACCGGGCCGGAAACCAACCCGACCGCGATAGCGGCGCTCGAGCGAAACGTCATCTTCACCAACGTTGCGCTCACCGACGATGGCGACGTGTGGTGGGAGGGGCTGACGAAGGAAGCTCCCGACCACCTCATCGACTGGCGAGGCCGGGAGTGGAGCCCGGACTCCGGGCGCCCGGCGGCGCACCCGAACTCCCGTTTCACCGTCCGGGCCGACCAGGCGCCGTCGATCGCCCCGACCTGGGACGACCCGGAAGGGGTGGAACTCGACGCGATCCTGTTCGGGGGCAGGCGGGCGACGAACGTCCCACTCGTGACCGAGAGCCGCTCGTGGGCGCACGGGGTTTTCCTCGGAGCGACGATCGCCTCGGAACAAACGGCCGCGGCCGAGGGGACGGTGGGCCAGTTGCGCCGGGATCCGTTCGCGATGCTGCCGTTCTGCGGATACAACATGGCTGACTACTGGGGGCATTGGCTCGACGTCGGCACCCAGGTCGGTGAGGGGGCACCGAAGGTGTTTTCCGTCAACTGGTTCCGCCGCAACTCCGACGGCGATTTCCTCTGGCCCGGATTCGGGGAGAACGCGCGAGTGATCGACTGGGTGCTCCGCCGTGTCGACGGCGATGCCGGCGCTCGGAACTCGAGCCTCGGGGCCCATCCGCGCCGCGAGGATCTCGACCTAGCGGGGCTGGACCTGGACCCGGAGACCTTCGCTGAACTCATGACGGTGGACCGGAAGTCCTGGCTCATGGAAACCGACCTCATCGCCGATTTCTTCGCCGGCTTCGACCGGGTGCCCGGGACGCTCCTGGCCGAACTGGCCCAGTTGCGCAATCGCATCGAACGGGAATAGAAACCGCGTTATGCTCAGGGGCATGCCCTCGGACAAGCCCCCCACCCAACCACAAGAACCCGCTGCGGTTCCGCTGTGGATGCGCAAGGGGACGCTCTGGGTGATCCTCGTGCTCACCACCGCCGCGTTCGCGCTCATCGCCTACTACCTGCTGCCGCTGTGGTGGGCACGGCTGGTGAACATCTGGGTCGGGGCCTCCAACAGTTGGGTAACGGGACTGCTCCTCGGGTTCATCCCCACGACGACCGGCATCGCCGCAGCCGGTGGCGCCTGGCAGTTCGGCCGGCACCACCGCGAGACCGAGCACGAGGGCATCGTGCAGTACGTGCGCCCCGTCCTCAGCGCCGTCGCGGGCCTGAGCATCGTCGTGCTCAGCCTCACCGTGTTCATTGCCATGGGGGTGAGCGCGCCGCTGCGCCAGCTCCGCCAGCTGTGGCGCGAGTCCGCCCCGGGAGTCCTCGCCGCCACCCTCGTCGGGGCCCTCATTTCCCTCATCCTCCTCCTTACCGTGTACGCCGTCCGGGTCCGGGGGCGCCAACGCAGCGCCGAACGGCGGCTCGCCGACCCGCAGCAGCAGGACGCGCAGGTGGGACCGGCTCGTGGGCGCGACACGCCGGGCGGGCGAGACCGCGACGCACCCGAGCCGGGCGCGCAGGCGCCGCAGGGGCGCGAAGATGTGGACGACGAGTGAGGATGCGCGCAGGAACCGGGGGAGTGGCCCTGACCCGGGCAAGGTGAGCAGATACCCTGGAGGTATGCAGACCGACGGCCACCTCACGCGGCACGGGGCGCGCGGGTGGCTCCGGGTGTTCACCTCGCTCCTCGCAGCCGTTGCCCTCGTGGGCTGTTCGGGAGGGGTGGTTCTCGAGCCCACCGAAGGGCCGGTGGTCGAGCCGCGCAAGATCGCGCAAGCGATGCTGCCTGAGGAACCGGTAACCGAGTTCGAGCCCGGAAATCCTGCAGAGATCGCCTTGCGCGCGTCACAGATCTTCTTCGAATCCGCCCAGGTGGTCGTGCTCGCTAGTTCGACCGAAGCCGCTGCGATCACCCGCGCGAGTTCCTTCGCCGTCTCGTTGGGCACCCCGCTGCTCCTCACGTCGCCACCGGGGCAGAACACGTCGGGGCAGGACGTCAACGAACAGACCGATACCAGCGCCCAGCCGGGAAGTTTGAACACCGAACTCCTGCGGCTGGGCACCCGCGCCGTCCTCACCGTCGGGGAAGTGAGCCTGCATCAGCTCGATACCACCTCCCTCGTCGTCAGCCCCGTACCGGATGACGAAGGGGACGTCGAGGAGTTGCTCGGCGAACAGTTCGCAGAGGTCGCCGCCCCACCGGCGGAGGAAGCGGTGGAAGGGCTCGCGGGTCTGGAGTTCGGAGAGGTCTACGCGGTGGGAGAGTTGGGGACGCCCCCGGAGGCGTATGGTTCCATGCCCAATACGCTCCCGCCGGAACGAATCGAACGGGCGACCGTGCTCGCCGGAACCGACGTCAGCCTCCTCGCCGGGGTGGCGACGGCCCGCGCGGCGGGCGCGGACATCTTCGCGAGCGACGATCCGGCGAGCGTCACGGGGATCGTGGACGAGCTCGCGGTCCACCCCTCCCGGCCGGTCGTCGGGCTCGGTGAGGCGTTCACCGGTGCCCAGCCCTTCGAACGGCTCGTCTCCTCCATGCAGGCCGGGCAGCTGTTGCCCAGCGGTGCTCAGCGCATCTTCCGAGCGAACGACCAGGAAATCCGGCTCGTGACCATCGACGCGGAGACGGCCCTTCAGGAAAAGAAGATCAACAACGCCGGCGACGTGCTGGCCCGGGCGAAGAAACGTGCGGCAGACGCCTCCCTCGCCGGTGGTGCGACGAGCGTTGCCGGGGTGGACGTCCCCGTGGTTGGTAATTCCGCCAGCGACCTCGCCTACTGGGCGAACGAGGCCGACGAAGCCGATCAATACCTGCTCCTGGGGATCGGCGAGAGCGGGAACCTGTTAGAAACCGTTCGACAGTACGAGAACCTCCTCACGCGCCCGAGCGTGGGGATCCGCCTGGAGCTCGGATCCCGTGAGGCCGTCGATGCGGGCGAACTCAACGATGTCACCGTCTACCTGCGCCACCTCGTCCGGGAGGAAAAACTTCCCCAGAAACTCCTCGTCATCGACCTCGGTGAGGACACGAAGATCGCCCACCCGGACTCGCTCGCCTACTCCACCGGGGAGGTCGCGCTCGCGATCTCCGTGAACGACGACGCGGACGAACGCCGAGCCGCGCTGGGCGAGGAGTTCGGCGACGACATGAACTGGGGCCTGTCGATCACGAAGAAGGAACAAGACACGGACGACGACGAGGGCACCTCCCGCGAGTACCCTCCCGTGCGTGACCTGCTGGAGAAGGGTGAGGTTAACCTCATGACCTATCGATGAGCGAACCACGCGAAGGGTGGCACGGCCTCGCCCCTCGCACGCGGCGAATCGTGCGCGCAAGCATCACCTGGTTCCTCACCGGGATCATCGCTGCCGCCTTCGGGCTCATGACCGCGACCTACACCGGGTCGGTGGGGCCCCACGTCGCCGAGTACGAGACCACCTTGAACAACGAGATCACTTTCAACATGGGCCCGCTCGGCTCGCTCATCATCGACTCGCCCCTGCCGCTGCACCTGGGGGTTGACGTGCGGGTGGGGCAGATCCCCGATGAGCTCACGTTGGAGGGCACGACCATCTCGGCCGGCCCGGACCAGGCCGTCGCCGCACTCACGGCGGACCTGGCCAGTTATACCCAATTCTTCGCCAGTCCCGCCGAAGCGATCAGCGCCGCCACCCACGGGCTCGTCATGGACGCGGTCTCCCGGACGATCCTCGCGTGGTCGATCCTGCTCACGCTCGTGCTCCTGGGCCGGCTCTCCGCCCACGGCGTGCTCAGAGCAGCGGCCGCCTCCGCGTGGCGGCGCCCCGGCGTTCCTGCGGTGGCCCTCACCCTCGTCGTCGTGGGAGTGCTCCTGCCCGTGGTTCCCCAGACCCACGGCTCGGCCGGGGCGGGCTCGGTCTCCTCCGTCCTCGCCGGGACCCCGCTGGAGAACGCGCGGATCACCGGGCGGCTGGGGGCGCTGATCGACCATTACGGGCAGGTCGTCGTCGACGAGATCAATAAGAACGACGAGTTCTACGACGACGTCGCCGCGAACCTCATGGAGAAGTTCGAATCGGACTCCGCGGTGACCGAACCCGCCGGTCCCACGCTCGCGATGCCCACGGTCGCCCCCGAAGAACCTCCCGCCGAGGACCTCCAGAACCACCCCGAGGAGGACGGTGAGGAAACCGAGGGGGCAGCATCGGAACAGGACGCGGGCGCCGACGCGGAGGTGGACCCGGTGACGATCGTCATCGTCGCTGACCTGCATTGCAACGTCGGGATGGGCCGGATCAGCGGCCTCATCGCGGACACGGTCGAGGCCGACATGATCCTCAACCTCGGCGACGATGTCATCGGGGGCACCTCGGTGGAAGGTTTCTGCATCGACGCCTTCGCCAAGAGTTTCGGGGACCGCCCCGTCGTCGTCGCGGGCGGGAACCACGATTCCAGCGAGACCGCCGATCAGCAACGCGCCCACGGTTGGCACGTGCTTGAGGGGGAACCGATCGAGGTCAACGGGATCCGATTCCTCGGCGATCTCGACCCCACCCTCACCTCGCTCGGGGCGCCCACCCGGTTGGTCGCGGATGAGAACCTCCCCGAACGGGGCCACCGGCTCAGTGAGCGGGCCTGCGAGGAGAAGGAAGAGGGCAAACCGATCGACATCCTCATGATGCACAACCACCGCACGACGGAGGAAGCCTTGGATTCCGGGTGCGTGAAGTACGCATTCTCCGGGCACTTCCATCGGCGCATCGGCCCGTGGCAGCGGGGCCTGGGCGTGCAGTACGTGCACACCTCCAGCGCCGGCGCCGTGCTCGATAAACCCACGATCGGTCCGCTCAGCGGCACCGCCGGAGTGACGATCATGACGTGGGACCGGGCGAACGCAGAGCCGATCGCGATGCGAGTGGTGCGGGCGATGCCCGATACTAGTGTGGAACTATCGCCATGGTATTCCTGGCCGGAGCCACCGGGAGTGCCCGTACATCTGGACTGGCCCAGCCCGGAGGAGGCGCCATGGCCGTGACCGACGAACCGGCGGGCGAAGCCGCCCACGCGGACCCCGCCCCGCCCTCGAAGGAGTACGGGTGGGTCGCGTTCATCACGAGCGTGCTCGGCCTGTGGGCCTCGGCCGCGCTCGCGGTCGATTACATCCGCCGCCTCGCCGACGACGATTACGTCGCGAGTTGCGATATCAATCCGATGATCGGTTGCGGCCTGTTCCTCGACTCCCCCGCAGCGAGCACGTTCGCGATACCGAACGTCATCGTCGGGGTCGCCGCGTTCCCGGTGATGGCGACCCTCGCGCTGCTCCTCCTCGCCGGGGCCCGCTTCCCGGTGTGGATATGGCGGGGGATGACCGTGGGCACCCTGCTCGGGGTCGGCTTCGTGACCTACCTGCAATACCAGGCGATGTTCGTGCTGCACGGACTGTGCCCGTGGTGCCTGGTGATCTGGGTGGTCATGATCCCGCTGTTCGTCCACACCGCCGCCCGGGCGGGCGAGGCGGGCGCGCTCGGGAAGGGCAGCCGCCCGGGGTGGGTGAAGAACCGGTGGACCATCACCGTGTTGTGGTACCTCATCGTCATCGGCGCAATCATGCTCACCCTCGGCGCCGACCTTATCGCGGTGCTGTGAGCGCACCGGGCGCTAACGCCAACGGATGAGGCCCGTCGGGGAGTGCCACGGGCCCCCGCCCTCGAGCCGTTCGGCAACGACCCGCTCCAGGCGCGTTCGCCGCGGCAGCGCGGCGTAGTCGGTGGGGTTGCGGTCGCCGAAGGTGAAAAATAGCGCGTCCCCGCTCGCCTCCCTGGGCGCGGGCTGCAGCTCCCAGCGGGCGGCGAACTTCGCGATATTCGATTCCGGTCCGAGCCCCGCAGCAAGAGTGGGATCGAGCAGCCAGGAATCCAAGTGGAATCCCGCGATGTGAAACGGCGCGAGGTGGCGGGCGGCGAACTCCCGGGCGCGTTCGAAGGAGGCGTCGGTGCCGGTGAGCGGGCCGGTTTGGGGGATGTGCACCGATAACCAGTACTCGCCCTGGTATCGGATGAGGTTGTACTGCAGCCGGCCGAACCACCAGAGGCTCCCGCCCCAGGCCAGGGTCAGCCACCACTGGCTGAAGAGGCCGAAGGATCCCGTTGCGAGGCGGTGCACGTGGGTCTGCTGGCCCAGATCCCGAAGCCCGCTGCCCGCCGCCTCCGCGTCGAACCCCTGTGCGCGGCCGAAGTCGAGGACCTCCGGGGCGCACACTCCGAGGGTGAGCATGGGCAGCAGCCCGGGCGGCTGCCCGGGCCGGTCGGGCAGGAAACCGAAGAATGATTTCTCCGCCGGTCCGAGCCGGAGCCCGGGGAGGGCCCGCACCTTCGCGCTCGCCTCGGCGACGCGCCGGGCGTCCGCCGCGGATAGGGATCGCCGCCAGCGGGCGAGCTCCTCGGCGTCTTCGGGCCTGAAACCCAGCCCGGCCCAGATCTCCGGGGCGGCCAGCCGCTCCCGCACGGCCTCGGGGGAGAGGGCGGGAGGGGCCGGCACGGGGGCCGGGGGCCAGGTGGGGCCGGTCACGAGATCTTGGTCTCGCTGCGGTCAGCGCTCCATTCGATGTGGAAGTGCCCCTCGTCGTCCACCCGCTGATAGGTGTGGGCGCCGAAGTAATCGCGTAGGCCCTGCAACAGGGCGGCGGGAAGCCGCTGGGCCCGCACGGAATCGTAGTAGGCGAGCGCCGCGGAGAAACCCGGCGCGGGAACACCGGCGCGGGCGGCGGTGGCCACGGTCGTGCGCCACCCCTCCTGGGCGCGGTCCAGGCCGCCGCGGATGGAGGGGGCGGTGAGCAGGGTGGGCAGGTTCGCTCCGGCGTACTCGCTGCGGATCTGTTCGAGCAGGCGGGCGCGGATGATGCAGCCCGCGCGCCAGATCTTCGCCACGTCAGCGATATCGATATTCCACTCGTACTCCTCCGAGGCGGTGCGGATCTGGTCCAGGCCTTGGGCGTAGGCGATGACCTTGGCCGAATACAGCGCGTCCCGCACGTGGTCGACGAAACTCGGGCCGGCCTCGATGGCGGGGTCGGGGCCGGCGAGTGATTCCTGCCCGGCGCTGCGGAGCCGGGGGTGGGAGGAGACCGCCCGGGCGAACACGGATTCTGCGATCGTGTTCACCGGTACGCCGAGGTCGAGCCCGCTTTGCACCGTCCACATCCCGGTGCCCTTCTGCGCAGCGGCATCGGCGATGACGTCGACGAGGGCGGCACTGGTGCGTGGATCGGTCTGGCGCAACACGATCGCGGTGATCTCGATGAGGTAGGACTCGAGTTCCCCCGCGTTCCACTCCTCGAACACGTCCGCGATCTCGGGCACGGTCATCCCCGAGGCGCGAAGGAGATCGTAGGCCTCGGCGATGAACTGCATATCGGCGTATTCGATGCCGTTGTGCACCATCTTCACGTAGTGGCCCGCGCCGTCGGGACCCATGTACGCGCAGCAGGGCTCACCCTCGTACTTGGCGGCGATGTCCTCGAGGATGGGGCCGAGGGCGGCGTAGGACTCCGGCGACCCGCCGGGCATGATCGCGGGCCCGTTGAGCGCGCCCTCCTCTCCGCCGGAGATCCCGGCGCCCACGAAGTGCAGCCCCTTCTCGCGCAGCTCCGCCTCCCGGCGGCGGGTGTCGGTGAACTGGGCGTTACCGCCGTCGACGACGATGTCGCCCTCCTCCAGCAGCGGGGTGAGGGATTCGATCGTCGCATCGGTCGGCCCGCCGGCCTGGACCATGAGGATGATCCGGCGTGGGGTGCTCAGGCTGTTGACGAAGTCTTCCATTCGTTCCGCGGGAACGAAGGTGCCTTCGCTGCCGTGGGCCTCCATCACCTCGTGGGTGCGGGCAGCGGTGCGATTGTAGATCGCGACCCGGTGACCGTGGCGGGCGATATTGCGGGCGAGATTGCGGCCCATGACGGCCATTCCGATGACACCGATGTCTGCTGTGCTCACTGGGGCTCCTTCCGTGGTGTTGGAGACGAATCTATCGCCGAGGCGCCCTCCCGAGCGAATCGTGTCCACCAGTTGCCACCCGCCCCGCCCGAGAATTCCGCCGGGGGAGCGCCCGCCCCAGGTGTGACGCGCCCCACCCGGGCGAAGGAATTAAATTTCAACTACCCGAGTTAGGGTGTATGCAAACGCATATAACTTTGGAGGCGGCATGCAGTTCGGAATCTTCTCCGTAGGAGACGTCACGACCGACCCGACGACGGGAACGACCCCGAGCGAGGCCGAGCGGATCCAGGCGATGGTCACGATCGCGTCCCACGCCGAGGCGGTGGGCCTGGACGTGTTCGCCACCGGGGAGCACCACAACGAACCGTTCGTGCCGTCGTCGCCCACGACGATGCTCGGCTACATCGCCGCCCAGACGGAGCGGCTCGTGCTCTCGACCGCGACGACCCTGATCACCACGAACGACCCGGTCAAGATCGCCGAGGATTTTTCGATGCTGCAACACCTGGCCGGCGGGCGGGTGGATCTCATGCTCGGGCGAGGCAACACCGCCCCGGTCTACCCGTGGTTCGGCAAAGACATCCGCCAGGGCATCCCGCTGACGATCGAGAACTACGACCTGCTGCGGCAGCTGTGGGATAACCACGTCGTCAACTGGGAGGGCAAGTTCCGCACCCCGTTGCACCACTTCACCTCCACGCCCCGGCCGCTGGAGGGGGTCGCGCCGTTCGTGTGGCACGGCTCCATCCGCAGCCCCCAGATCGCCGAACTCGCGGCGATGTACGGGGACGGCTTCTTCGCCAACCACATCTTCTGGCCCAAGGAACACTTCCAGCAGCTCATCTCCCTCTACCGGCGCCGCTGGGAGCACTACGGGCACGGCCGCGCCGACCAGGCGATCGTCGGGCTCGGCGGGCAGGTGTTCATCCGGAAGAACTCCCAGGACGCGATCAACGAATTCCGCCCCTACTTCGATCACGCGCCGGTCTACGGCGGCGGGCCATCCCTGGAGGACTTCATGGACCAGACCCCGCTGACCGTGGGCTCCCCGCAGGAGATCATCGACCGCACGCTGACCTTCCGCGACCACTTCGGGCATTATCAGCGCCAGCTGTTCCTCATCGACCATGCGGGACTGCCGCTGAAGACCGTGCTCGAACAGCTCGATGAGATCGGTGAGATCCTGCCCACCCTGCGGGCAGAGTTCGCCAAGGGACGCCCCGACGACATTCCCGATGCACCCACCCACGAAAGCATGGTCGCGGCGAAACGGGCCGCGGGGGAGAGCGCCGAAGGGCGGCAGGCGGCGGTGGACACCGTGACGGGGCGTGCCCCGCATGCCTGACCGGATCCGCCGCGCGGCACAGACCTGGGAGGCGCTCCTGCGCACCCAATCCCACCTCATGCGCCGGTTCGAAGACGCGGGGGATTTCGCGCCCCTCAGCGCGCGGGAATACGACGTGTTGTTCAACCTCGCCGAGCGCGGCGGGGTGCTCGCGATGCGCGAACTCGTCGCCCACGCGCTGCTGAGCCAGCCCTCGATGTCGCGCATGGTCGACCGGCTCGCCGCGAAAGGGCTCGTCGAACGCCGCCCCCACCCCGGCGACGGGCGGGCGGTCGACGTCGCCCTGACCGCGGCGGGCGCGCGCATGCAACAGACCCTCGGGCGCCGGCACGTGCGTACAATCGCTAAGGAACTAGCGCCGCTGACCGACGCCGAACTCGACGAGCTCACTGACCTGTGCAGAAAGCTCCGAAGGACCAACTGATGAAGATTACCGCTTTCGTAGGGGGATTCGGATTCCCCTCCTCAACCACCGAACTCACCCGGCTCCTCGCCCGGCATCTCGCCGAACGCACGGGCGCGGAGGTGCAGTTCGTCGAACTACGCGAGGTCGCCAGCCACCTCGCGGACGCCACGACCCTCGGGTTCCCGGCACCCGCGCTCGCCGAGGCGCTCGAGGCCGTCGAGAGCGCCGACCTCCTCATCGCGACCTCCGCGACGTTCCGCGGCTCGTATGCGGGGCTGTTCAAGGCGTTCTTCGACCTCGTCGATCCCGTAGCGATGCACGGCAAACCCGTCGTGCTCGGCGCCACCGGCGGCAGCGTGCGCCACCAGCTCGTCATCGACCACGCGCTGCGCCCCTTGTTCACCTATTTCGGCTCCCTCATCGTGCCCACTGCCGTCTACGCGAGCCCGGAGGACTGGCAGCCCGGCGGGTTCCCCAGCGACGAACTCGAGCGCCGCGCGGGGCGCATCGCCGATCAGGCGCGCGCGCTCTTGCAGGGCAAGCTCGCAGAAGCGGTGCGCTAGAATGACCGCCATGGCACCGTCGGATCTGCTTAGTTAGCCGCGCTGGTCAGCAGGCGGGCGCACTCGCGCCGCACCAGTGCGGACGACCTCTCACGTATGTTGAGGGGTCGTTGTTGTGAGACCGAACAAAACCTCAAGGAATTAAAACATGTCGACCCCTGCAGCACCGCCGTACCGATACACCGCCGAACTCGCCCAAACCATCGAGCTCGGCTGGCAACAGCGGTGGGACGAAGAGAGAACTTTCCACACCGACGACCCCGCCCCGGGGGACACCCGCGAAAAGTTCTACCTCCTCGACATGTTCCCCTACCCCTCGGGTAAGGGGCTGCACGTGGGCCACCCCCTGGGCTACATCGCCACCGACGTCATCGGCCGGTTCAAGCGGATGACCGGCCACAAGGTGCTGCACGCGCTCGCCTACGACGCCTTCGGCCTGCCCGCCGAGCAGTACGCGCTGCAAACGAACCAGCACCCGCGGATCACGACGGACGAGAACATCGCGATCATGCGCACCCAACTGCACCGGCTCGGCCTCGCCCACGACCCGGAGCGTTCGTTCGCCACCACCGACGACGACTACGTCAAGTGGACCCAATGGATCTTCCTGCAGATCTTTAACTCCTGGTTCGACCCGGACGCCACCGCCCCCGACGGCTCTGCGGGCGCCGCCCGGCCGATCGCCACCCTGATCGACCAATTCGAGGAGGGCACCCGGGACCTGCCCGGCGCCTTCGCGGGCCGGGCCTGGGCGGACCTCACCGGCGCCGAGCGGGAAGAGGCGCTGGGCGAGTACCGCCTCGCCTACGTCGCCGACGTGCCCGTGAACTGGTGCCCCGGCCTCGGCACGGTGCTCGCGAACGAGGAAGTCACCGCCGAGGGCCGCTCCGAACGCGGCAACTTCCCGGTCTTCCAACGCAACCTGCGCCAGTGGATGATGCGGATCACCGCCTACGCCGACCGGCTCATCGCCGATCTCGACCGCCTCGATTGGCCCGAGAAGGTCAAGCTCATGCAGCGCAACTGGGTGGGACGCTCGACCGGCGCCAACGTCACCTTCACCCTCAACGGACCGGCCGCCGATGCCAGCGTCGAGGTGTTCACCACCCGCCCCGACACCCTGTTCGGCGCGACGTTCATGGTGTTCGCCCCCGAACACCCCGCCCTGGACCCGCTCATCCCCCCGCAGTGGCCCACGGGCACGAAGGACGCCTGGACCGGCGGGCATGCGACCCCGGGGGAGGCGGTCGCGGCCTACCGCCGCGCGGCCGCGGAACGCACCGAGGCCGAGCGGACCGACGAGGCCCGCAAGAAGACCGGGGTGTTCACCGGGGTGTACGCGACGAACCCGGTGAACGGCGCAGCCATCCCGGTGTTCATCGCCGACTACGTGCTCATGGGGTACGGCACCGGGGCGATCATGGCCGTGCCCGCCCAAGACGACCGCGACTGGGAATTCGCCGAAGCATTCGATATCGACATCGTGCGCACCGTCGCCGTGCCGGAGGGGCACGAGGGCCCGTGGCTCGGCGACGGCGAGGTGATCAACTCCGCGAACGAGGAGATCTCCCTCAACGGTCTCGACGTCGAGGCGGCCAAGGCGAGAATCATCGACTGGCTGGAAGGCAAGGGGCTGGGCAAGCCGACCGTCACCTACCGGCTGCGGGACTGGCTGTTCTCCCGGCAACGCTACTGGGGGGAACCGTTCCCGGTCGTCTACGACGAGGACGGGCGGATCTACTCCCTGCCCCAGGAGCTGCTGCCCATCACCCTGCCGGAGATGGACGACTTCACCCCCCGCACCTACGCCGATGACGACGTCACGAGTGAACCCGAGACCCCGCTGTCCCGGGCGGAGGAATGGGTGAACGTCGAACTCGACCTCGGCGACGGCGTCAAAACCTACCGGCGGGACACGAACACGATGCCCAACTGGGCCGGATCCTGCTGGTACGAACTGCGCTACCTCGACCCGGACAACGAGGCCGCATTCGTCGATCCCAATCTCGAAGAGTACTGGATGGGCCCGCGCGAAGCCGGGGCGACGGGGGGAGCGGACCTGTACGTCGGCGGGGTGGAGCACGCGGTGCTGCACCTGCTGTACGCCCGGTTCTGGCACAAGGTGCTGTTCGACCTCGGCCACCTCACGTCCGTGGAACCGTTCGCGAAGCTGTTCAACCAGGGCTACATCCAGGCGTACGCCTTCACCGACGAGCGGGGCGTGTACGTGCCCGCCGAAGAGGTGGAAGAACACACCGACGAGCACGGCAACTCCGAGTTCACCTGGGGCGGCACCCGGGTATTCCGCGAATACGGCAAGATGGGCAAATCGCTCAACAACATGGTCACCCCGGACCAGATGTACGCCGAGTACGGCGCGGACACCTTCCGCCTGTACGAGATGAGCATGGGTCCCCTCGACCAATCCCGCGCGTGGGAGACCCGCGCCGTGGTCGGTGCCCAGCGGTTCCTGCAACGGTTGTGGCGAAACATCGTCTCGGAGGAGACCGGGGAACTCACCGTCACCGACCGGCCGATGGAGGAGGAGACCGCCCGCCTGCTGCACCGCACGATCGCGGAGGTGCGCACGGAGCTCGAAGAGATGCGCCCGAACACGGCGATCGCCCGGCTCACGGTGCTCAACAACCACCTCACCGGGCTCGCGCAGGTGCCGCGGGAGGCGGCAGAGGCGCTCGTCATCATGGTCGCCCCGTTCACCCCGCACATCGCCGAGGAGCTCTGGCAGCGGCTCGGACACGAGGAGACGATCACCTACGAACAGTTCCCGCAGGCCGATCCGGCGCTGTTAGTGGAGGAGACCGTCACCTGCGTCGTGCAGATCAACGGCAAGGTCCGCGACCGGCTCGAGGTCTCCCCCTCGATCTCCGCCGCCGATCTCGAGGCCGCCGCCCTCGAGGCCCCCGGGGTGCTGCGGGCCCTTCGCGGAGCGGACGTGCGCCGGGTGATCGTGCGCGAGCCCAAACTCGTCAACATCGTGCCCGCGAAGTAACGACTATCCCCACCCGCCCGGCCGTCCACAGGGCCGACCGGGCCGCGGGGCGGGCACGCGCCGGGCCCGTATCGTCCGGCGTGTGAGCAGCCAAGATTCCCCCCGCGCCTTCGACGACGACGATTGGGTCGCCGAGACCGCCGCGCCTACCCGCGGCGCCCCCGGGCGGGCAACCTGGTGGGGCATCACCCGCCGGACGGCGGGGACGGCGGCCGTGGTGGCCCTGTGCGCCGGCGCGGCCGGGGTGGGGGCATGGAAACTCGCCCCGTCCCCGGTCCCGGTGCAGGTACCCGAACAGGTCCTCGCCGGCGCGCGCGAACCCCTGCCGGCCGGGGCGAGCGCACCAGGGGAGGCCGCGAACCCAGAAACGGTGTTCGTCCACGTCGCCGGCGAGGTTGCCGCGCCGGGGCTGATCGAGTTGCCCGCAGACGCCCGGATCGCCGATGCCCTCGCGGAGGCGGGCGGGCCGGCCGACGACGCCGACCTCGCGGCGATCAACCTCGCTGCCCACGTCGCCGATGGCGAACAGGTCTATGTACCCGCCACCGGCGAGGAGCCCCCCGCCGGTGCCGCCGAGGGCGGCGCCAGCGCTCCCGCGGCCGTCAACCTCAACACCGCCAGCGCCGAAGAACTCCAGCAACTGCCCGGGATCGGGCCGGTGCTCGCGGAGCGGATCACCAGTTATCGAGAGGAACACGGTGAATTCGGGGCGATCGAGGATCTGCAGGCCGTGCCCGGGATCGGCCCGGCGCTCATGGGCCAGTTGCACGCCGAGGTTACCGTGTGAGCACGCCGGCGAGGGCGCGCACGCCCCTGGATCTTCGGCTCGCCCCCGGGGCGATCGGAACGTGGGCGGCGTGCCTCATCGCCGTGAAGACCTCGCTCGCGCCCGCCTTCTTCGCCGCGGTGGCGCTGGCCGGGCTCGTGTGCCTGGGCTGGCCCCGGCGCACTGCTCGGCACCGGCCCCACTGGCGCGGATGGGCGAGCCTCGCCGCGGCGCTGGGCTGCGCCGGCACCCTCGCCGCCGGGGGAGCGGGATGGGCGCAGGTCACCCACCGAGCCCACGCGGTCGAGGCGGCAGCCGAGTTCGCCGACCCCGATGCCCGCATCCAGGTGCGTCTCGCCTCCGAGGTGAAATCCGGCGCGGCGGGCCCCGGCGCCCACGGGCTCCTCACCCACCTCACCGCCGGCGAGGAGGAGATCGCGATGCGGGTCCCGGTCTACCTCATCGGCGCAGACCCCGTCTGGCGGGTGGGCCAGCGGGTCGTCGTCAGCGGCAGCCTCGCCGCGGGTCAGGAACAGCAGCTGTTCCTGCGGGTGAGCGACGTCCACCGGGCCGCGCCTCCCGCGGGGGTGTTTCGGCTCGTTGATCAACTCCGCGAGGGCCTGCGCTCCGGCAGCACCCACCTGCCGCCACACGCCCGCGGGCTCGTCCCCGGGGTGGCGATCGGCGACGACCGCCGGCTGCCCGAGCACATCGGGGCCGCGATGCGGACCACGAGCCTCACCCACGTCACCGCGGTCTCCGGTGCCCACGTCGCCGTCGTCATCGCCACCGTGTTGGTCCTCCTTGCCCGCACACCGGCCTGGCTCCGAGCCACGCTCGCGAGCCTCGTGCTCGCCGCGATGGTCCTCCTCGTGCTGCCGACCCCGAGCGTGCTCCGCGCCGCGGGCATGGGGCTCCTCACCCTGGCCGCGCTCGCGGCCGGCCGTCCCCGCCTCGCCGTTCCCGTACTGTTCTTCACCGTCACCGCGCTCCTCGCCTACGATCCCTGGCTCGCCACCTCGATCGGGTTCGCGCTCTCCGTCGCGGCGACGCTGGGGATCCTGCTGTGGGCGGGCCCGATCAGCGAGCTCCTTGGATCCTCCCTGGTCAGCCGCGCGGTGGCGGTCCCCCTCGCCGCGCAGGCCTGGTGCTCCCCGCTGCTCTTGACCTTCGAAGCGACGCTCGCCACCTACTCGGTCCCCGCGAACCTCCTCGCCGTTCCCGCGCTCGCCCCGGCAACGATCCTTGGGCTCGCGAGCGCGCTGCTGAGCGGCTTCGCCCCCGGGGCGGCGGCCCTCGCCGCCTCCCTCGCGAGCTATTTCACCGGCTGGATCGCTGCCGTTGCGCTCTTCTTCGCCGGGCTGCCCGGCGCGAAGGTCCCGTGGCCGGCCGGCCCGCTCGGGGTCGGTGCCCTCATCGCCCTCACCCTCGGGGCCGCGGCGGGGCTGCGGCGGGTGGGAAGGAGAAGAACGTGGCAGGCTTAGAACATGCCCCCTAAGAAGAAGACCGTCAACATCGACGGGATCACACTCGCGCCCGTGACCCTCCTGAAGGGGTCCGAGGGGTATTTCGTCGACGCGGCGACCGACAAGCTCCGCGAACTCGCCCTCCAGCGGGACCCGGATGTGGAGATCATCTGGGTCGATGCCTCGGTGTACGAACCGAACATGCTGCACGTGTGGACGAGCCCGTCCCTGTTCGACGAACGCCGCCACATCGTCGTCGATGCGTTGGAGGCGACGAACGACGCGTTCCTCGCGGACATGATCGACTACGTCGGGGCCCTCACCGGTGAACCCGACACGACGATCGTCCTCCGCCACCAGAAGGGCACCCGCGGCAAGAAACTGCTCGACCTCATCGCGAAACGAAAATTCCCCGTCGTCCCCTGCGACCCCCTCACCCGGGAGTCCGACAAGGTCGACTTCGCCGCCGGCCTGTTCCGCCGCGCCCAGCGAGACGCCTCTCCCGAGGCGGTGCGCGCGCTGGTGGAGGCGACGGGCAGCGACCTGCGGGAACTCGCCTCCGCCTGCAAGCAGCTCCTCGCCGACACCACCGGGCGGATCACCCCCGACGTCGTGGACACCTACTACGGCGGGCGGGTGGAGACCACCGGTTTCAAGGTCGCCGACGCGGCGGTCGCGGGCAACGCGACGACGGCGGTGACCCTCCTGCGGCACGCCCTCGCCACGGGGGTCGATCCTGTGCCCATCGTCGCGGTGCTCGCCTCGAAACTGCGCACGATGGCGCTGGTGTCGGCCAACCACGCACCGAAACTGCCGCCCTGGCAGGTGGACCGGGCGCGCCGGGAGCTGCGCGGCTGGTCGCCGAGCGGCCTGGCGGAGGCGATCCTCGCCGTCGCCGATGCGGATGCGGCCGTCAAGGGAGAGTCTCGGGAGCCAGAATTCGCGGTCGAACGCGCCGTCCTCACGATTGCCGGCGCCCGCGGGCACTAAGGAAAGGGAAAGACGACATGATCCGATTCGGCTACAAGGCCTCCTCCGAACAATTCGCGCCTCGCGAACTCCTGCGCTTCACCCAAGAAGCCGAGGCGGCGGGATTCGATTCGGTGTTCTTCTCCGACCACCTGCAGCCCTGGCGCCACCACGGCGGCCACGCGCCCGCCGCGTTACCGTGGCTCGGGGCCGTGGCCGCGAGCACCGAGCGGATCACCATCGGTACCGGGGTGCTCACCCCGACCCTGCGCTACCACCCGGCCCTCATCGCCCAAGCATTCGCCACCCTCGGCTGCCTCGCCCCGGGCCGGATCATTCTCGGGGTCGGCACGGGGGAGTCGATGAACGAAACGCCGCTCGGGATCGACTGGCCCGCCGGGAAGGAACGCCGGGCACGCCTGCGCGAGGCGGTCGCGCTCATCCGCCAATTGTGGACCGAGGAGCGGGTGACGTTCGAGGGAGACTTCTACCAGACCCAGATGGCCACGATCTATGACCTGCCCGAAGAGCAGGTGCCCATCTTCGTCGCCGCCTCCGGGCCGATCGCCACCCGGCTCGCCGGGGAGATCGGTGATGGGTTCATCACCACGAGCGGGAAGGGGGAGGAACTCTACACCGACCGGCTCCTGCCGGCGCTCGGAGAGGGAGCCGCCAAGTCCGGGCGCAGCCCCGCCGATCTCGACATGGTGATGGAAGTGAAGGTGTCCTTCGATTCCGACCTCGATCACGCCCGGGAGGTGACCAAGTTCTGGGGCGCCCTCGCGCTGTCACCGGAGGAGAAAGTAGGGGTGTGGGACCCGGTCGAAATGGAACGGCTCGCCGACGCACTGCCCGTGGAGCGCACCGTCACGCGCTGGATCGTCTCCGATGACCCGCAGGAGCACGCCGAGCAGATCTGGAAGTACGTCGAGATGGGCTTCACGCACTTGGTGTTCCATGATCCCGATCCCGATCAGTCCCGGTTCATCTCCACCTACCGGGACCAGGTACTTCCGCGCCTGTGGGAGCGAGCGGGGCGCGCCTAGTTGCCCGCCAGGGGCGGAATGTGAGACTAACGCGGCGCGTAATTGACGTATGTGCCCTTCGTGCACAACAGTTAGTTCCGGGCGGGCCTCCCCGCCGCAGTTGAGGGGGAGGTGAGCGCGCCCACCCGCACTGACCTACATTGAGAGGATCCCTTGTGGTCAACCGCAAGTCCTTATGGCTCATCACCGTTGCGGTACTCATTCTTTCCGCCTTCGTCGTGCCCTACACCCTGCTCGCTGGGGTCGATGCCTGGTACGGCAGTTTCCTGTTCTGGACCCTCGTGACGATGCTGGTCATCGGGATCAACGCCGTCGTCAGCGCTTCCTGGAGGGACTAGGGTGAGTACCTCTTGGATCTGGATCGGCATCGCCATCTACGTCGTCATCGCCGGGGCCACCGCGATCCTGTCCCGCCACGATAACCAGGGCACGATGAGCGGTTACTTCCTCGGTAACCGGAAAATGGGCGGCTTCGTCTCCGCGATGAGTTACAGCGCGACGACGTATAGCGCGTTCATGCTCATCGGGCTCGCCGGACTCACCTACACCGGCGGGGTGGGCGCGCTCGGGTTCGAACTCATCTACCTGTGCGGGGTCACCCTCGTGCTGATCTTCGGCCCCCGGTTCTGGCTCGCCGGGAAGAAATTCGGGTACGTCACGCCCTCGGAGATGCTCGGTGACCGCTACGAGAACCGCGCCGTCGGCACGGTTGCGGCGCTATGCAGCCTGATCTTCCTCATCCCCTACGCCGCGGTGCAGCTCGCCGGGGTGGGCTACCTCGTATCGGGGATGACCGACGGGCAGATCTCGTTCACCACCGGCACGGTGCTCGCCACACTTCTCGCGATCGTGTTCAGCATCGTCGCAGGACTTCGTTCCGTCGCGTGGACCGACACGTTGCAGGCGTTGTTCATGATCGTCACCGCAACGATCGTCGTCATCATCGTGGTGCACCAACTCGGCGGACTCTCCGGATTCTTCTCCAAGCTCCAGACCGATCACCCCGGGGCGTTGAGCGTGCCGGGCACCGGTTATTTCACGTTCAGCACCTTCCTCGGCCTCACGCTGCCGTGGATGTTCTTCAGCCTGTCCAACCCTCAGGTGAGCCAACGCCTCTTCACGCCGAGATCGATGAAGGACATGCGGCACATGCTGCTGGGCTTCATGGTCTTCGGTTTCCTCTACACGCTCGTGGCGGTCGTGTGGGGCTTCGCCTCGGCGATCCAGTTCCCCGGCTTGGAAACCGGTGACCTTGCCACGCCGAAGCTCCTCGCCTCCGGGCTGGTTCCCACCTCGCTCGCCGTCATCGTGATGATCGGGATCATCGCCGCGGCCGTATCCACGATCGACTCGATCATGCTCACGCTGTCCTCCATGGCGGCCCGGGATGTCTATTCGGTTCTGAAGAAGGGATCCACCGACACCCAGGAGCTCGCCGTGGGCAAGATCCTGCTACCCGTCATCGCGGTGCTCGCCTACCTGTTTGCGCAGCTGGAACTCAGCCTCATCGCGGTTCTTTCGGTATCGGCCTCCGCCGGCCTGCTCGTGCTCGTCCCCGCGCTCATCGGTGCCTTCTTCTGGCGGCGGGGGACGGCGGCCGGGGCGCTGTGCTCGATCATCCTCGGAGGCACCTTGGTGTTCGTGCTGGAACTCACCCAAACCAAACTCCTCGGACAGGGCAGCGGGGTGTGGGGACTCCTCGCCTCGGTGGTCGTGTTCGTGGCGGTCAGCCTCGCCACCCCGAAACCGACGGGGCGGGCGCAGGAGTTCGTCGATCACGTGCAGCAAAAACTGAGCACGCACGGCGCGGTGTAGCGCGGCCCGGCGCCCCCGCCCCGCCCGAACTGCGCCCTGCCCGCCAGCCCGCCGCCGAGAACGGTCTTGTGCTGCCATCCCGCCGTCGAGAACGGTCTTGTGCTGCCAGATCGGGCGAATAACCGGCATTCGACAGTTGTCGAACCCGGGGCAACCGCATCTTAGGGGTCAGCGCCCGCGCCGCACCGGCCGAGAGAGGCCGTAAGACCGTAAGAGTGCGCGGCGACAACAAAACGCCGGGTCCCGCAGGAAAATGCGGGTCCCGGCGTTCAACGCGTGATGCCCTAGAGCGCGTTCACCTGCTGGGCGAGTGCCGACTTGCGGTTCGCTGCCTGGTTCTTGTGAATAACGCCCTTGCTGGCAGCCTTGTCAAGGCGGCGGGAGGCCGACTTGAGCGCTTCCGCCGCGGCGTCCTTGTCGCCGTCAGCGATGGCTGCTCGGACCTTGCGGACCTCGGTCTTGAGGGCAGACTTCACTGCCTGGTTGCGCAGCCGAGCCTTCTCGTTGGTGCGGTTCCGCTTGATTTGGGACTTAATGTTTGCCACGTAATGTCTCTCTCGTACGTTCGCTTACGCGATCGGATACTGATCGAAGAGGGCTGATCGCCGACCTGGACAAGGTGTGGGGGACCCGCGAATGGTCTGGCGAACATCTACCCAAGCGTATCGACGCTACAGGTAACCAACGAGCCACTTTAGCAGACGAGGAAGCGAAGCACACCCGCCGCCGGGGCCCGAGAGCGCGCCAATCCGGGTCGGTTACATCACACCGATGCGAGGGCGTTCGCACCCTGCGCGGCGTTAGGAATGCAGCGCGCGCAGCGCGGCGGCGACCGCAAGGAAGCGCTGTTGGTCGAGGGAGGACCCTTCCCGGCGCACCCCCTGGGGCGGGAGGAACAACACCCGGTCGAGGCGAACCTCGGAATCGCGGCGCTGGGAGTCCCACGAGCCGCTACCGATGCCCAACCAGTGCCGGCCGAAATGTGCTTCACGTTCCAGGTCGCGAGAGTGATTCTGACTCGTGAGTTGCAGCCCCAAGAACCCGCCGCTCATCCGCGCGATGATGAGGACCGGTCGGTCCTTGCCGAGCCGAGGATTATCCTCATACGGCACCCACGCCCAGACGATTTCGCCCGGGTCGGGCTCACCGTCGGCCTGCGGGGCGTATTCCACTGGGGGAAGACCGGAGGCCGGAATCCGATATTCCCGCGCCGCGTGGGAGGGGCTGCCCGCGGGCGAGGGCGCGCCTGCGGGCGCCGACGTCCCGGCCGGCGGGGCCACCCGCCGGCGGCGGGAGAGGAGCCGCGGCGCGCGCCGCCGAACCTCGCGAATGAGCGCGCGGCGAAGTTGGTGAGCAAATCTGTTCGACATAGGCGCCTTCCGGGCGGGATCGACGAAGAAAAATCTATCGCGACTGTACCGCCCGGGCCGAGCCTGCGGCAGCGACCGTGCGCCTGAGCGGGCAAACGTGAGATCATAGGGGCAGTCTTTGCCCGAACATGAGATTAAAGGGATTACGTGCCACCAATTCCGAGCCCTGAAGCTGCCGCGAAGATTCAACCCGCGGCAACCGCACCGGAACACATCCGTAACTTCTGCATCATCGCCCACATCGACCACGGGAAATCCACGCTCGCCGACCGGATGCTGCAACTCACCGGCGCGGTCGAGGATCGCCTCATGCGTGCGCAGTACCTCGACCGGATGGAGATCGAACGCGAACGCGGCATCACGATCAAGTCCCAGGCGGTGCGGATGTCCTGGGCGCACACGGCCGGCGAGGAGGAAACTGCCTACGCGCTCAACATGATCGACACCCCCGGCCACGTCGACTTCACCTACGAGGTCTCCCGGTCGCTCGCGGCCTGCGAGGGCGCGTTGCTGCTCGTCGACGCCGCACAGGGGATCGAGGCGCAAACACTCGCCAACCTGTATCTCGCGATGGAGAACGATCTCGCGATCATCCCCGTGCTCAACAAGATCGACCTCCCGGCCGCGCAGCCCGATAAGTATGCCGAGGAACTCGCTAACCTCATCGGAGTGGAGCCGGAGGAGTGCCTCCTCGTCTCCGGTAAGACCGGAGAAGGGGTCGAGGAACTCCTCGACCGGATCGTCACCGAGATTCCCGCGCCCTCAGGGGACGCCGAGGCGCCACCGCGGGCGATGATCTTCGACTCGGTGTATGACGCTTACCGCGGAGTCGTCACCTACGTGCGGATGATGGACGGGCGCCTCACCCCGCGGGAGCGGGTGACGATGATGAGTACGAAGACGAACCACGAGCTCCTCGAGATCGGGGTATCCGCCCCCGAACCGCAGGTCACGAGCGGACTGTCGGTAGGCGAGGTGGGCTACCTCATCACGGGCGTGAAGGACGTCCGCCAATCCCGCGTCGGTGATACGATCACCAACGCGGCCAAACCTGCCGACGCGCCGTTGGAAGGGTATCGAAACCCCCAACCGATGGTGTTCTCCGGGCTGTACCCGATCGACGGCTCGGACTACCCCGTGCTGCGCGACGCGCTCGATAAGCTCCGCCTCAACGACGCCGCCCTCACCTACGAACCGGAGACCTCCGTCGCGCTCGGGTTCGGATACCGGTGCGGGTTCCTCGGATTACTCCACCTGGAGATCGTGCGTGAGCGGCTGGAGCGGGAGTTCGATCTCGACCTGATCTCCACAGCCCCGAACGTGGTCTACGAGGTGACGATGGAAGACGGCACTGAGGTGGAGGTGACGAACCCGTCGGAGTTCCCCGAGGGGAAGATCTCCAGCGTGCTCGAACCGATGGTCAAAGCGACGATCCTCACCCCGAGTGAATTCGTCGGCCAGGTGATGGAACTGTGCCAGGGGCGGCGCGGGAACCTCGCGGGGATGGACTACCTCTCGGAAGATCGGGTGGAACTCCGCTACACCCTGCCGCTCGCGGAGATCATCTTCGACTTCTTCGATGCGTTGAAATCGCGCACCCGCGGGTACGCTTCCCTCGATTACGAAATGACGGGCGATCAGGACGCCGACCTCGTCAAGGTCGATATCCTCCTGCAAGGCGATAAAGTCGATGCGTTCTCTGCGATCGTGCACAGGGAGCAGGCCTACGCCTACGGTGTGGAGATGACCCGCAAACTCCGTGAACTCATCCCACGGCAACAATTCGAGGTCCCCATCCAGGCGGCGATCGGTTCGCGCATCATCGCTCGCGAAACGATCCGCGCGCTGCGCAAGGACGTGCTCGCCAAATGCTACGGCGGGGATATCTCCCGGAAGCGGAAACTGCTGGAGAAACAAAAAGAAGGTAAGAAGCGGATGAAGAACATCGGCACCGTGGAAGTGCCCCAAGAGGCATTCATCGCGGCCCTCACCTCCGACACCGGTTCCGGTAAGGACGCGAAGAAGTGACCCAGGCACCGTTCGGTGTCTACGTCCACGTCCCGTTCTGCGCGGTGCGTTGCGGGTACTGCGATTTCAACACCTACACCGCGACCGAACTCGGCCTCGGGGCCTCCCAGGCGGAGTATGCCGAAAGCGCGGTCGCGGAAATGCGGCTCGCCGGCGCGCAGTTGCGGGAGCGGGGCCCGCTGCGACCCGCGACGAGCGTGTTCTTCGGCGGTGGCACCCCCACCCTTCTTCCCACCGCCGACGTGATCGCCATGCTCGAGGGCGTGCGGGAGGTGTGGGGGCTGACCGAGGGGGCGGAGGTGAGCATCGAAGCGAATCCCGATTCCGTCGGCGCCGCCGAACTCGCCGAACTCAAAGCGGCGGGTTTCACCCGAGTCTCGTTCGGGATGCAATCGGCGGTCCCCCACGTGCTCAAGACGCTCGACCGCACCCACGATCCCGAACGGCTCCCACGGGTGACGGCGTGGGCACGCGACGCGGGGCTGGAGTTCTCCGTCGACCTTATTTACGGCACGCCGGGAGAAACCATCGCCGATTGGCGCACCTCGGTCGAGGCGGCGCTCGCCCTCGACCCCGGGCACATCTCCGCCTACGCGCTCACGATCGAACCGGGCACGAAGATGGGCGCCCAGGTCCGCCGCGGTGAGCTTCCCGCCGTCGACCCCGACGACCAGGCAGCAAAATATGAGCTCGCCGACGACGCATTCGAAGCAGCCGGTCTGCGCTGGTACGAAATCTCCAATTGGGCGAAACACCCACGTCTGCGCTCGCGGCACAACCTCGGCTACTGGCAGAACATCGACTGGTGGGGGATCGGCCCCGGCGCCCACTCCCACATCGGCGGCAGCCGGTTCTGGAACGTCAAACACCCCCGGCCCTACGCCGCGCAAGTGGGCGCGGGCCGCCTGCCCATCGCGGAGACAGAAGAGCTCACGGCCGAACAAATCGCCGATGAACGAGTCCTGCTGGGAATCCGGATGCGCGAGGGATTGCCGCTCGCCGAAGAGGAACACCACAAGCTCCCCGGGCTCGTCCGCCGGGGCCTGGCCAGCAGCCGCGCCGCGGCAGCCGGTACTCTACAACTCACCCGGAAAGGCCGCCTGCTCGCCGATTCTGTTGCGTTGGAACTCCTCACCTGAGCTGCGACCCACCACCGGGTGGCTACCCTTGACCACGGGTTTCCGCTAGGTTGTCAGGCACACCTGTTGGGACACGCACGCGCATAGTTGCGGTGCAATCCACATCGTTAGTAGTGTTCACTACCGGTTTTCTTTAGAGCGGCATGAACGGAATTTGCAACGTTCTGGAGGATACCTTTTGTGAATCAGCAGCAACAAGGAGAAATGAAGTGACCCAAGGCCCTGGTCCGCAGGATCCACAGAACCCTTACGGGCAGCCTGGGCAACCAGCGCCCGGGCAGCACCCAGGCGGCGTGCCGCCGCAGGACGTGCCTCCTCAGCCTGGTAGCCAGACCCCGCCGCCCCCGCCGCCGCCGGCGGGTGGCCAAACTCCTCCGCCGCCCCCACCGCCAGGAGGGCAGACCCCGCCCCCGCCTCCGCCACCCGGTGGCGGCTACACCCCACCTCCGGGCGGGCAGTACGGGGGCCAGACCCCGCCGCCTCCGCCGCAGGGTGGCGGAGGGTCGGACTCACCCGGGGTTAACGCCTTCAAACGCGGCTGGGAACTCTTCACCAAGAACGTCGGCCCGTTCCTCGTCGGGATGCTCCTGTGGGGCCTCGCCTTCGTCCTTGTTTACGCGTTGATGATCGGCGTGATTCTCCTGCCCGCACTCGGCGCAGGCGCCGGGAGCCAGGGGATGGTATTCGCGCTCGGCAGCCTCGGCTTCTTCGGGATGTTCCTCCTCGTGCTCGTCATGGTCGTGCTCGCGATGCTCGCCCAGGCCGGCTTCGTCAACGCCGCGCTCAAAGCCCATGACACGGGGTCCGTCGCGATCGGCGACTTCTTCAAGTTCGGCAACGTCGGCCAAGTGCTTCTTTATGGGCTCGTCGTCGGGGTGGCGAACGGGGTGCTCGCATTCACCGGAATCGGTTCGATCATCGTCGGCGCGCTCACGGTGTTCGGGATGTTCCTCATCGTCGACCGCAACCTGGGCTTCTGGGACGCGATCGTGGGTAGCGCGAAGCTGTTCCTGAGCAACTTCGCCCAGTCGGCGATCCTCTACGTCCTCGTCATCGTTGCCGTCGCCGTCGGCGCCGCCCTGTGCGGGCTGGGCGTGCTCGTCGCGGGGCCCGTGTCGATCCTCGCGATCGCCACCTTCTACCGCACCCTGGGGGAGATTCCCCAGGACTTCAAAATCAGCTAACTACTGATCACCGCACATGGCGGGGCAGCCGGACCGGCCGCCCCGCCATTCGCGTTATTCGGCCCCCGGTTCGGTGACGAAATCGACGAGTTCCTCCACCCGGCCCAGCAGGCTCGGCTCCAGATCCCGGAAATCGCGCACGCGGCCGAGGATGCGCTTCCACGCCGCCGCGATGTCCGCCTGATCCCGGTGCGGCCAGCCCAGCGCCCGCAGGGTGCCGATCTTGATGTCGATGCCCCGCGGAACGTGCGGCCACTCGGCGAGCCCGATCCGGCCCGGCTTGACCGCCTGCCAGACGTCGACATAGGGATGGCCGAGCACGAGGACGCCGGGGAAGCGGCGGTGAATATCCTCGGCGATCCGCGCCTCCTTGGAACCCGGAACGAGGTGGTCAACGAGCACCCCCACCCGGCGAGCGGGGCCAGGCTCGAACTCGCCCAGCCGCTCGGCGAGGTTATCGATTCCTTCAAGATATTCGACGACGACGCCCTCGTAGCGCAGGTCGTCTCCCCACACCTTCTCCACGAGTTCGGCGTCGTGGCGCCCTTCCACCCAGATCCGGGAGGCGCGCGCGGTACGGGCCTGATGGCTGACCGCGCGAGAGCCGCTCGCGGTGCGCCGAGGCGCGGCCCGTGACTGGCGCACCGGGGGCCGTAGGTTCACCGGTTTCCCTTCGACCCAGTATCCCGGACCGAGGGGAAACATCCGGGCCGCGCCCCACCGATCGGTGAGCTCCATGAGGATCTGCCCGCCGGAGTTCTCCAGCCCGGTCACCTCACCGACGTAGCCGGATTCGACGTCCTCAACCACGAGCCCGCGAGCAACGGGAAGGTCGGCCGTCGTGGGTTTACCCCGCCGGTGCGGGTCGTCGGATAACACGTCGAAGCCGTAACGATCGTTCACGTACGTGAGGTTACGCACAGGCGCCACCCGAAGGCCAATCGCTGCGCGTACAATTAGCACTCAGGTTGTTAGAGTGCTGATAGTGAGGAGGGGGTACCCATGACCGGCGATCGCCAAATTGAAGTCCTCCGCGCGATCGTGCACGACTACGTCCACACCCGCGAACCGGTGGGCTCGCAGTCCATCGCCAACCGCCACCACCTGGGGGTATCGCCCGCCACGATCCGCAATGACATGGCCGCTTTAGAGGAGGCGGGCCTCATTGCCCAGCCCCACACCTCCGCGGGGAGGATCCCCACGGACGCCGGGTATCGGCTCTTCGTCGACCAACTCGACGTGCTGCGCAAACCGCTGTCGGCGGCGGAGCGGAAAGCGATCGCACAGTTCGTCGGCGGGGGAATCGACCTCGATGACACCCTCGAACGGACCGTGCGCCTCCTCGCCCAGCTCACCCAGCAGGTAGCGGTGGTGAAATACCCGACCCTACGCCGATCCTCGCTGCGGCACGTGGAACTCGTGCCCGCCTCCACCACCCGGGTGCTCCTCATCATCATTTCCGACAGTGGACGGGTGGAGCAACGTAGCGTTGAGCGGAGCGAGGAACTCACCGACGAACTCATCGCGGAGCTGCGCGCGCGGATCAACGCCGCGGGCGTGGGCCGGCGGATGCCCGAACTCGCTGAGGACCTCGCCGAGATCACCGAGGCGTTCCCGCCCGCCGATCACGACATCGTGCACCGGATCGTCAGCGCGATCATCGAGGCGCTGCAGGAGGACGTGGAGGAACGGATCGTCCTGGCCGGGACCGCGAACCTCGCGCGCCTGGATATTGACTTTTCCCGTACAATCACCCCAGTGTTAGAGGCGCTCGAAGAACAGGTGGTGCTACTGCGCCTGCTGGCAGAAATGGATGCCGGGGGCTCGCTAGCGGTGCGGATCGGTTCGGAAACCCAAACAGATGAACTCATGGAGACCTCGGTGATCGCCGGCAGGTACGGCGACGATTCCACCGGCGTGCTCGGTCAACTGGGCGTGCTGGGCCCCACCCGGATGGACTACGCAACGACGATGGCGGCCGTGCACGCCGTCTCCCGATACCTTTCAAGAACCCTTGGCTAATTCGAAGGACTAATGTGAGCGACTACTACGAGATCCTGGGTGTTTCCCGCGACGCGACCACCGAGGAAATCAAACGCGCCTACCGGAAACTCGCGCGTCAGAACCACCCGGACATCGCCGGGCCGGAAGCCGAGGAGCGGTTCAAGGAGATCACCCGCGCCCACGAGGTGCTCTCCAACCCCGAGAAGCGCCAGCAGTACGACATGGGCGGCGGTGAAGGCGGCTACGGCGCCGGATTCGGCTTCTCCGACATGTTCGACTTCTTCGCCGCGGCCGCCGGCGGGGGCACCACCCGCGGGCCCGCCTCGCGTACCCGCCGGGGCCAGGACGCGCTCGTGCGCCTCACCCTCACCCTCGACGAGGTCACCTTCGGCGTCTCCAAGGACATCGAGGTCGATACCGCCGTCCTGTGCGAAGTCTGCCAGGGTAGCTGCACCCGCCCGGGCACCCACCCGACCACGTGCCCCACCTGTCAGGGCCGGGGCAGCGTGCAGCGGGTCGCCCGCTCCTTCTTCGGCAACATCATGACCTCCGCCCCCTGCTCCGACTGCGGTGGCTACGGTACGCTCCTGAGCGATCCGTGCCCCGAATGCTCCGGTGAAGGCCGGGTCCGCGCGCGCCGGACGGTGACGGTGAACGTGCCCGCGGGCGTCGACGACGGCACGCGGGTGAAACTCACCGCGCAAGGAGAGATCGGCCCCGGCGGGGGACCTGCCGGTGACCTGTACGTGGAGATCCGCGAAAAAGCCCACGAGGTGTTCGTGCGCCGCGGCGATGACCTGCACTGCACCATCGAGATCCCGATGACGGCAGCCGCCCTCGGCACCGTCGTGAGCCTGGAGACCCTCGACGGGGAACGCGACGTCGACATCGCCCCCGGCTCCCAACCGGGCCACCAGATCACCCTGCGCGACCTCGGGGTGGGCCGGCTCAACCGGTCCGGGCGCGGATCGCTGCACATCCACCTCGACGTGCAGATCCCCGACCACCTCACCGACGAACAGCAAGAACTGCTGCGCCAGCTCTCGGTGCTGCGCGGCGAGGAGCGCCCCGAGGCTCGTATCTCGTCCGCCAAGCCCGGCGTGTTCCAACGCTTGAAGGACACCTTCGCCGGCCGCTGATGAGTTTCGCCACCTTCTACGACCCGGACCTGGGCACGCCCGCTCCCGGCGCGAGGTTCTCCCTCACGGGGGCCGAAGCGCGCCACGCGGTGAGCGTGCGCCGGATCCGGGTGGGGGAGAGCGTGGAGATCGTCGATGGCCGCGGCGGGCGGATGCGTGGGCAGGTGCGGTCGGCGGACAAGAGCGCGCTGGAGATCCAGGTCGAGCACCTGCGCCGCGAGGAACCGCCGGCCGCGCGGATCCTCCTGGTCCAAGCGCTCGCGAAAGGCGGCCGGGACGAAGCGGCGATCGAGGCGGCCACCGAGGTGGGCGTCGACGGCGTCATCGCGTGGGAGTCCGCCCGCAGCGTCTCGCAGTGGCGCGGCGAGAAGTCCGCCAAGGGGCTCGCCCGGTGGGAGGGGATCCTCACCTCGGCGATGAAACAATCCCGGCGCGCCTACCTGCCCGAACTGCGCGGCTTCGCCCGCGGGGAACAGGTCACCGACCTGCTCCCGGCCGGCGCGGGCGTGCTCATCCTCCACGAGGCCGCTACCACCCCGCTCACGGCGGCGGAACTTCCGGAAACGGGGACGATCGCCGTCGTCGTCGGACCCGAAGGCGGGCTCACCGACGGCGAACTGGAGATGTTCGCCCGCATCCCCGGCGCCCAGCAGGTGCTGCTCGGGCGGGAGGTCGTGCGCACCTCCACCGCCGGCCCGGCGGCCCTTGCCGTGCTCAACGCCCGCTTGGGCCGCTGGTAACGATAGGCTTGGCCATCTACAACGAGAAAGGCTCACCTGGATTTGGCCCCCACACTGACCACCCGTAAGGTGCAACTGCCTGCCGACGTGCCCATGGTTTCCCTGCTGGGCCGCGATGACGAGGTGCTGCGGGCGATCGAGGAAGGCTTCTCCGACGTCGATATCCACGCCCGCGGCAACATCATCACCCTCACCGGCCCGGCGGCGCGCGTGGAACTCGCCGAACAGCTCGTCGACGAGCTCGGGCACATCGCCGCCTCCGGCCAGCCGCTCGCCCCCGAAGCGGTGCAACGCGCGATCAGCATCCTCACCGCCTCCGGGGGAGAACGCCCCGCGAACGTGCTGACGATGAACGTCCTGTCCAGCCGCGGACGCACGATCCGGCCGAAGACGGTGGGGCAGAAGAAGTACGTCGAAGCGATCGACGAGAACACCATCGTGTTCGGGATCGGCCCCGCGGGAACCGGCAAGACCTACCTCGCGATGGCCAAAGCCGTCCAAGCGCTGCAGGCGAAACAGGTGAACCGGATCGTCCTCACCCGCCCCGCGGTGGAAGCGGGGGAGCGGCTGGGGTTCCTGCCCGGCTCGCTCAGCGAGAAGATCGACCCCTACCTGCGCCCGCTCTACGACGCGCTGCACGACATGGTCGACCCCGAGTCCATCCCCAGCCTCATGGCCGCGGGCACGATCGAGGTCGCCCCGCTCGCCTACATGCGCGGGCGCACCCTCAACGACGCGTTCGTTATCCTCGACGAGGCGCAGAACACCTCCGCGGAGCAGATGAAGATGTTCCTCACCCGGCTCGGCTTCGGATCCAAGATCGTCGTCACCGGGGACGTCACCCAGATCGACCTGCCCGCCGGCACCCACTCCGGGCTGAAGATCGTGCGGGATATCCTCACCGGAATCGACGATATTGCCTTCTGCGAGCTCACGAGCGCGGACGTGGTGCGCCACAAGCTCGTCGGTGACATCATCGACGCCTACTCCGAGTACGACGAACAGGTACGCCGATGACGATCGATGTGACGAACGAATCCGGAGCTCGGATCGAGGAACTGGAATTCGTCTCCCTCGCCCGCCACGTGCTCGACGCGCTGCACGTGCACCCGCAGGCAGAACTGGAGATCCGGTTCGTCACCCGCGCCGATATGACGGACCTCAACGAGCAATGGATGGCCGAAGAGGGGCCCACCGACGTGCTCTCCTTCCCCATGGACGAACTGCGCCCCGGGGTCGAGGGGAACCCGAGCGAGGAGGGAATCCTCGGCTCAGTGGTGCTCTGCCCACAGGTCGCCGCCGAGCAGGCCCGGGAGGCCGGGCACTCCGCGGTGGAGGAGATGCTCCTGCTCACCACCCACGGGATCTTGCACCTGCTCGGTTTCGACCACGCCGAACCCGAGGAGGAGCGCGAGATGTTCGCCCTGCAACGGCACCTGCTCCTCACCTTCCTGGCCGGTGCCTGATGGGCGTTGGTTCAGTCCAGGCTGTTCCCGTTGTGCTCCTGGCCTTCCTCGCACTCGGCGCCATCGCGGCAAGCGCGGTCCTGTCCGCCGGTGAGGAAGCCGGCCGCGCGGTCACCAAAGCCGCCGCGGCAGACGCGGTCGCCGAAGGCAAGAAACGCGCCGACGCCGTTGCCCACCTCGCCGAGGACTCCCACCTGGCGGTGCGGGCAACCGCGTATATCCGGCTCGTGTTGGAAATGGCCGGCGCGGTCTCCCTCACCCTCATCGCCTTCACCGTCTTCCACCGGTGGTGGAGCGTGCTGCTCGCCGCGCTCGTCGTCTCCGCGCTCGTGATGCTCCTCGTCGTGGGGATCAGCCCCCGCAGCTTCGGACGCCGCAACCCCGTGGCGGTGCTCAGGTTCGTCGGCCCGTTCATGCTCACCCTCGCCCGGTTCACTGCGCCGGTGCGTAAGTTGCGCCGAAACCGCAGCGCAGAGGAAGAGGAGCTCACCGAAGATGAAGAGCTGCAAGCGATGGTCGACCGGGTCGCCGAATCGGCCGACATCGAAGACGACGAGCGGGAAATGCTCCACTCCGTGTTCGAGCTCTCCCACACGATCGTGCGCGAGATCATGGTCCCCCGCACCGACATGCTCACCCTGCACTACGAGGAGAGCGTCGAGGACGCCCTCACCCTGTTCGTTCGCTCGGGGTATTCGCGGATCCCCGTCATCGGCGAGAACGTCGACGACCTGCGCGGAGTGATCTACCTGAAAGACACCCTGCGCTACACGTGGCACAACTCCGAGAAGTCCGGCGCCGCCGTCCACCAGCTCATGCGCGAACCCGTGTTCATCCCGGAGATGAAGCTCGTCGATGACACGCTCGCGGACATGCGCGCCACCGGGGTGCACATCGCGATCGTGTTCGATGAATACGGTGGCATCGCCGGACTGGTGACGATCGAAGACATCCTGGAAGAACTCGTCGGTAACCTCACCGATGAGCACGACCCCACCGAACCGGACGTGGAACCCATCCCCGGCGGGTTCAAGGTGCCCGCCCGCTACCCCTTGAGCGAGCTCGGGGAACTGTTCGGGATGGGCCTGGATGAGGAAGACGTCGACTCCACCGGCGGCCTCGTCGCCAAGGCGCTGGGCCACGTGCCCATCCTCGGGGCCGTGGCCCATTGGAACGGCCTGCGCCTGGAAGTGGTAGAAATGTTCGGGCGCAGGCGGCTACTACACACTGTCGCCGTGACCAGGGATGAGGAAGAATGAGTTTTCGTTCCGGCTTCGCCGCGGTGGTCGGCCGCCCCAACGCCGGCAAATCCACCCTGATGAACGCCCTCGTCGGGGAGAAGGTCGCGATCACGTCCGGGCGCCCGCAAACCACCCGACGCGCGATCCGTGGGATCGTCAACCGCGCCGACGGGCAGCTCATCATGGTCGACACCCCGGGGCTGCACCGGCCCCGCACGCTGCTGGGGGAGCGGCTCAACGCCGTCGTGATGGAAACCCTCGCCGACGTCGACGTCATCCTGTTCTGCCTGCCCGCCGATCAGAAGGTCGGCCCGGGTGACCGGTTCATCGCCGCGAAACTCGCCGGTGTGCGCGCCCCCGTCGTCGCCGTGGCGACCAAGAGTGACCTCGTGCGCCCCCACCGGATGGCCGAACACCTCCTCGACATCCAAACCCTCGGCGAATGGGCCCACATCGTGCCCCTCTCCGCCATCTCCGGAGACCAGCTCGACCTGCTCACCTCCCTCGTCATCGACGAGCTCCCCGAGGGGCCGATGCTCTACCCCGACGGGGAACTCACCGACGAACCCGACGACGTGCGCATCGCGGAGTTCGTGCGCGAAGCCGCCCTGGCAGGGGTGCGCGAGGAACTGCCGCACTCGATCGCGGCGCTCGTTGACGAGATCGTCCCCCGCGAGGGCCGCACCGATGGGATGGTCGACGTGCGGGTGCACGTGTTCGTCGAGCGACCCTCCCAGAAGGCGATCATCATCGGCAGGGGCGGCTCCCGGCTCCGGAGCGTGGGGGCAGCGGCCCGCACCCAGATCCAGGAACTCCTCGGGGTGCCCGTCTACCTGGATCTGCACGTCAAGGTCGCGAAGGACTGGCAGAAGGACCCGAAGTTCCTGCAGCGTTTCGGGTTCTGACGTGGGCGTCCGCCCCGCCAGCCGGCGCCGCCTCATCCGCACCTGGCCACTCATCCTCGCCACCCTCGCCCTCACCGTACTCGTGGGCCTCATCGGCTCCATCGCCGGGCCGAAATGGAACCCCACGCCCGTCTCCTCGGTGCCGCGGGTCGACTCGGCCGACGTCGCCATCGCCCCCACCGGGGCGGAGGTTCCCGCCGAGGGGACCTACGAGGTGCACCGCTCGGAGCTGGATATCGACCTCGGCGAGGTGGAGGTGAGGGCGTGGCTCGTCGAACCCGCCGACGCCCCGCCCGGGCCGGGAGTCGTGTTCATCCACGGGGCGGGGACGGTCGACCCGGACGCGTTCACGCAGCAGGTGACGGCGCTCGCCTCCGCGGGCATCCGCGCGATCGTTCCCGCCAAGCGGATGGACACGTATTCCACTCGTGAGCGCGACTACGCGGCGATGGCCGAGGACTACCTGCGCTCGTGGGAGGTGATGCGCGAGTTGCCGGGAGTGGACCGGGAGCGGGTGGGGTTCTACGGCGAGAGCGAAGGCGCGTGGATCGCCCCGATCGCCGCGGCGAGGCAGCCGGAGGTCGACTTCCTCATCCTCGCCTCCGCCCCCGTCGTCTCCCCGCGGGAACAAGCCGCCTACGCGACCGCGAACTACCTCTACAACACCAACGTCCCGCGCGGGATGTTCCGCGCGATCCCCCGCGCCCTGGGCGCGAAGATCCCCGGCGGCGGGTTCGAGTACGTGGATTTCGACGTCCGCCCCTTCCTCGAGGAACTCCACCAGCCGGTGCTCATGGCCTACGGCACCGCCGATGCCTCCATGCCCATCGTCCAGGGCGCCCAGATCGTGCGCGAGCACATGTCGGCCCACGGTAACGACGCCCTCACCGTGCGATACTTCGAGGGCGCCGACCACGGGCTGCACGTGAACGGCGCCCTCGCCCCCGGGCTCACCCGCGCGCTGAGTGACTGGGTGTGGGGCCTACCCGAGACCGCCCACCCCGCCGAACGCGTCGCGGGCGCCCAACCCACCCAACGTTTCCTCGCCGAACCCGTCCCCGAACCCCAGTGGTACGCCTCGGGCGACCTGCTCATCTACTCCGCCCTCGCCGTCGTGCTCCTCAGCCTCGCCGGGGTGCTGCTGTGCACCTGGGCGGCGATCCGTAAACGCGAATGGGGCGCGGTGCCCCGCTACGCGATCGCGACGGTGCTCGCTGCCTTCGCCGTCGTCGCGGTGTTCATCGGTTACGTCGGCCAAGTGGCGAACCTCGCCGTCAACTACCGACTCAACGACCCGCTCGTGCTCGGCGGGTGGGCGCTGGTGCACCTGATGGGGCTGTTCGCCGTCGTCGTCGCGGTGCTCTCCATCCGCCGTTCCTACCTCGCCCGCAAACGTGGGCGAACCCTCAGCCGCGCCACCCGGGCCGGCGCGTGGTCCTGCCACTTGGGAGCCCTCGCGATGCTCATCATCGCCGCGTATTGGGGAGTGTTTCCCGGGGCGGGGTGACTGCGCGCCCCGAAATTGGGGGTATAGTCGTTGGCATGCGGTTCACGCTCCTCCTTCGCTGCCGCGGCGAGGCCCATTAAACAGGCCGGATCCTCGTCGCGGAGTTTCTCGTGCCCGGCCCGGCACACATCTCACTCAATGCGAAGGATTCCCCACATGAACCGCCCGATGCCGGTAGCCAAATACCGCCCGTTCCACGAAACGAACCCCGTCCATCTGCCCGACCGCACCTGGCCGGATAAGCACATCACCGCCCCGCCCCGGTGGCTGTCCACGGACCTGCGGGATGGCAACCAGGCCCTCATCGAGCCGATGGACCCGGCCCGCAAACGGCAAATGTTCGACCTCCTGGTGCAGATGGGCTACAAGGAGATCGAGGTCGGTTTCCCCGCCGCGTCGCAAACCGATTTCGACTTCGTGCGCTCCATCATCGACGACGACGCCGTTCCCGATGACGTGGTCATCTCCGTGCTCACCCAGGCCCGGGGTGACCTCATCGAACGCACGGTGAGCTCCCTCGTCGGGGCCAAACGCGCGACCGTGCACATGTACAACGCCACCGCCCCGGTGTTCCGCAACGTCGTCTTCCGTAACGACGAGGCCGCCACGATCGAGCTCGCCACCCGCGGCACCCAGGCGGTCATGGACTTCGCCGAGACGATCCTCGACGACGACACGATCTTCGGATACCAGTACTCACCGGAGATCTTCACCGACACGGAGCTGCCCTTCGCCCTGGAGGTGTGCGAAGCGGTGATGGACATCTGGCAGCCGGACGCCGCGCGGGAGATCATCCTCAACCTCCCGGCCACGGTTGAACGCTCCACCCCGAACGTGTACGCCGACATGATCGAGTGGATGAGCCGCCACCTCACCCGCCGGGAGAACGTGGTGCTCTCGGTGCACCCCCACAACGACCGGGGCAGCGCCGTCGCCGCCGCCGAGCTCGCCGTGATGGCCGGGGCCGACCGCGTGGAAGGCTGCCTGTTCGGGCAGGGCGAACGAACGGGGAACGTCGACCTGCTCACCCTCGGGATGAACCTGTACTCCCAAGGGGTCGACCCGGGCATCGACTTCTCCGACATCGACCACATCCGCCGCACGGTCGAACACTGCACCCAGATGGACGTGCATGGGCGTCATCCCTATGGCGGGGACCTGGTGTACACCGCCTTCTCCGGCTCCCACCAGGACGCGATCAAGAAGGGTTTCGACGAACGCACCCGGCAGGTGAACGACGCCGGCGGCGACGAAACGGCCGTGCCCTGGGACGTGCCCTACCTGCCCGTCGACCCCGCCGACGTCGGCCGCACCTACGAAGCGGTCATCCGCGTGAACTCCCAATCGGGCAAGGGCGGCGTGGCCTACCTGCTCTCCTCCACCCGCCACCTCGACCTGCCGCGCCGCCTGCAGATCGAGTTCTCCACCGCGGTGCAGAACCGCTCCGAGCTCAGCGGCGGGGAGATGACGGCCGAGCAGATCTGGGAGATCTTCGTCGACGAATACCTTCCGGCCGCCGTCGTCGGCAACGGCCTGCAATCCTGGGGCCGGTTCTCGCTCGGGGCGACCAAGGTGAAATCCTCCGGGGACGGCGGCGACGATCAGCTCACCGCCACGATCACCGACAACGGTGAGGAACACGAGCTCGTGGGCACCGGGAACGGTCCGGTGGCCGCGTTCGTGGAGATCCTGGCCCAGCGCGGGCTGCAGGTCGCGGTGCTCGACTACGCCGAACACGCGCTGTCCGAAGGGGGCGACGCCTCCGCGGTCGCCTACGTCGAGTGCGAGATCAACGAGGAGGTCATTTGGGGAGTGGGGATCGACCCGTCGATCACCACCGCTACCCTCAAGGCGATCATCTCCGCGGCGAACCGGGCAGTACGCGGCTAGGCGGCCAGGGCGCCCTCGAGCAGGCGCAGCGCATGACGGACCGTTAGTTCTACGACCTGCCCGGGGCCGCCGTCGAAACGAAACTCGGACGTGGCAACCCCGCTCCCCGAGGCGACGGCGATGAAGACGGTCCCGGCGGGCTGGTCATCCTGGGCCGCCGGGCCGCCCGCGCCGGTGACGGCGACGGCGATCGTCGCCTCGAACATCTCCCGCGCCCCGCGAGCCATCTCCTCCGCCGCGCTCGCGCACACGACCGGGCCCGGCGAGACCCGCAGCAGGTGGTGCTTGACGTCGCTGGAGTAGGCGACGATTCCGCCGGCGAACCACTCCGCGGCGTGCGGGGCGGCTCCCAGGGCCGAGGCGATCGCCCCGCTCGTGAGGGATTCAGCCACGGCGACCCGGGCCCGGGCCTCCTGCGCCGAGCCAGCGATCCGCTCGGCGGCGCGTTCATTGCTCATTGGCGGTCGATCTCCTTCGGGTGGGGAGCGGTTTCTATTACAACGCACCGGGGCGCCGATGTCAGGGGCTGCGACACACTTTGCCCCAAAAGGCGGTGCGGGGGCGGGGGAAGTGGGAGAATAGCGGGGTGAAACTGTATCGGGATGAAGCCGTTGTGCTCCGCACCCGCAAACTCGGCGAGGCGGATCGGATCATCACCTTCCTCACCCGCGATTACGGGCAGGTGCGCGCGGTGGCCAAGGGGGTGCGGCGCACCTCCTCTCGGTTCGGTGCCCGGCTGGAGCCCTTCAGCGTCGTCGACGTGCAACTGTACGCGGGCCGCAACCTGGACATCGTCACCCAGGTGGATACCCTCGCCCCGCACGGGCGGCGGATCTGCGCCGACTATTCGCTGTTCACCACGGCCAATGCGATGGTCGAGACGGCCGAGCAGCTCACGGAGATCGAACGCGAACCCGCCACCCAGCAGTATCTCCTGCTCATCGGAGCGCTGCACGCCCTGGCAGAAGCGATGCACCCACCCTCCCTCATTCTCGATTCCTATCTCCTTCGCGCCCTCGCCATCGGCGGTTGGGCCGCGAGCTTCACCGAATGCGCCCGCTGCGGCGAGCCGGGCCCGCACCGGGCGTTCAATCCCAGCGTCGGGGGAATGGTGTGCATGACCTGCCGCCCACCCGGATCGGCCGCCCCCGCCCCGGAGACGATCGAGCTCCTCGGGGCGCTCCTGTCCGGTGATTGGCGCCGCGCCCACGAGACGCAGGACCGGCACCGCAGCGAAGCCTCCGGCCTGGTCGCCGCCTATACCCAATACCACCTGGAGCGGCGGCTGCGTTCCCTGCGGCACGTGGAGCGGGCATGAGGACAACCGCGCCGCAGCCCCCCGATCCGCACCCCAGCGGGGCGCGCCCACCGGCGATCCCCGCAGAGCTCGTACCCCGGCACGTCGCGATCGTCATGGATGGAAACGGCCGGTGGGCGAATGCGCGGGGCCTGCCCCGAACGGCCGGGCACGAAGCGGGGGAGGAGGTCCTCCTCGACGTCGTCGCCGGCGCGATCGAACTCGGAATCACCCACATCAGCGCGTACGCGTTCTCCACCGAGAACTGGAAACGATCCCCGGCCGAAGTGCGCTTCCTCATGGGCTTCAACCGCGACGTCCTGCGCCGGCGCCGGGACCAGATGAACGAGTGGGGCGTGCGGGTGCGGTGGGCGGGCCGGCGGCCGCGGTTGTGGAAATCGGTCATCGAGGAACTCCAGACCGCCGAGGAACTTACGCGGGCGAACACCACGTGCACGCTGACGATGTGCGTCAACTACGGCGGGCGGGCCGAACTTGCTGATGCGACCCGGGTCATCGCCGCCGAGGTCGCCGCGGGGCGTCTCCACCCCGAGCGGATCACGGAGAAAACCCTCGCCCAGCACCTCGATGAGCCCGAACTTCCTGACGTCGACATGTTCTGGCGCACCGGCGGGGAGCGGCGCGCCTCGAACTTCCTCATCTGGCAGTCGGCGTACGCGGAGATGGTCTTCACGGAGAAACCGTGGCCGGATATCGACCGCCGGGACCTGTGGGAGGCGGCGCGGGAATACGCCCGCCGGGACCGGCGCTATGGCGCCGCGATCGACGCGGTCACGACCGAGGACTAGATCGAGCGCACCTCGCCGGCGGGGGCCTGCGGGCGGGCGGTGCCGGGCTCGGCGGCAGCCGGCTCGTCTTCGCCGACTCCCGGGATCGGGCACGCCGCGGGCCGCGGGTGGTTGCGGCGGTAACGCACGATCACCGCGATGACGGCGAGGAGGGCGATGGCCACGAGCGCCGCGCGGTACGGGTACGTCTGGGCCTGGGTGAACAGGTACTTCCAGGCGAGGAAGCCGCCCGTGGCGTAGAACAACCCCCACACGAACGCGCCGGGAAGTTGGGCGATGAGATATTTCCACCACGCGATCCGCAGGATCCCCGCGCCTGCTTGAACCATCGACTGGAACCCGACCGTCACGTAGGAGAGGGGGACCATCACCAGCCCCCACCGGTGCAGGGCCCGCACCCCGGGGTCCGCGCCGCCGCGGTCGAGCCACAACATCGTCTTGCGCAGCGGGCCGGTGCGCGGGGTGGTCTCGCTCTGCTGGTGTTTGCGACTCGTGCGCAACGCCCCTTCCGTGACGCCCCGGCCGAGCCAGTACATCATCTGCCCGCGGGCGAGTCCCATCGCCGAGAGCACACCAACGGCGAGCCAGTACGGCATCGCGGCAAGAAAATCAGGCACGGTTCTCCCCAGTGTATTGAGCGGCGGCGCACGTGGAGCACAGCCCGAAAATCTCGGCGGTGTGATCCACGTCGACGAAATTGTGTTCCTGGGCGACCCGGGTCGCCCAGTTCTCAACCGTCTTAGCGTCAATCTCAACTGTACGCCCGCATTCGCGGCAGACAAGGTGGTGGTGGTGCTCGGTGCGCACGCACCGGCGGAACAGGCTCTCCCCATCACCCGCGCGCAGCACGTCCACCTCGCCGGCTTC
>JAJYRV010000067.1 GCA_021793935.1 Actinomycetes bacterium
GTCGATCCAGTCGGTGCCGAGAATTTCTAGCGATTCCTCGCACGCCGCCGTGGTTCCGTTACGCGAGGCGTTGTGGGGGAGGACCTTATCTACGAGGTACACCTGGTCTCGGACCGGCGCGATGGCTTCCCCGACGACGGATTCGCTCGCGCCGTCCCCGTACATCTCAGCGGTGTCGATCAGAGTCATCCCCGCCTCGATGCCCGCGCGCAGTGCTGCGATCTCGGTGGAGCGCGCATCCGGATCGTCGCCGATGTGCCACGTGCCCTGGCCGAGGGCGGGTACGCGGGCGCCGTCGCTGAGGGAGAGTTTGGGAATAGCCATGCCCTTACCTTAACTTTCGGCGATTGGATTACTGGTGCCATACCTAGACCTGAGGATAGGGAGAGTAGTCCTTTCTTCTGGCTAACATGGGCAGCGCCACAACAAAAGAAAGGTTAAAAGGAACTACTAAATGAGCCTAAGTGCTAAGCGGATGAGCAGCACACTCTTCGTGCTGACTCTGCTACTAGGTATATTCGTTACTTCTCTGCCGGCACACGCCGCGATCGAGGGCGAGGGGATCGAACTTTCCGACGACGTCATCGCCTTGGGTGAAGAGCTCGCCATCACGTATGCGACCGAGAACAAGAGCGACACCAACTGGATCGGTGTCTACAACGCGGGGCAGGACCCTCGGAATGAGGACGCCTCGAGCGTTTGGAGATACGCTCCGGAAGAGTCCGACACCCTCATCTTGGACACCGCCTCGAACGAGGGGTGGAACGTCAATTCGTCTCTGCGCCCCGGCGACTACGAGGTGTACCTTCTCGCCGACGACGGCTATGAGCCCATCGGTGAATCGGCGCCGGTGACGATAGAGGAGACGCCGAGCACCAGCTCGATCGAGCTAAGCGCGTCCGGTATCGCCGATGGCGACACGCTGGAGATCACCTACGCATCGGAGTCGGACGCCCCGCTGGAGATTGGGATCTACACCCGGCCCCAGGACGTGCCCGGGGTGGTCAACGTCCCGGACCTGCACCTCACGGTTGGCGGGTCCACCGGTGTCGCTACGTGGGAAGGTGCGGATGATCCTGAATGGGAGAACCGCGGCGCTGCGTTGAGCTCCGGCGATCTTCACGTCGCGCTGTTCGAAGCAGGTGACTACTCCCGGGTCCTCGCCGGGTACGAGACCATTTCCTACTCCACTGAGACCGAACCGGAAGAGATAGCCGAACCCGTTGATATCAACGTACTCGCGATCAACATCTGGCTCCAAGGCACCTCGATCCCAAACGGGATCGAAGAGATCGCCAAGGTCATCGAGGAGACCGAAGCCGAGCTCGTGTTCCTCCCCGAGGGCCATGACGGAATCGCCAAGGTTGCCCGTGAGCTTGGTTACAGCTTCTACGACCACCGGGGCACGGATCCGTACGGGGATACGATCGACGCCGGCGTGATCTCCAAGTACCCAATCATTGAGGGCGCGAGCCTTGAGGGGAACGACTGGCACAAAGCCGTTGTCGACATCGACGGGTACGAGGTCGCGGCCTACGGCGGACACCTCGAGTACCGGTTCTATGTCAACTACCTGCCCCGCGGATACGGCGGGGGCACACCGCACCCGCACGAGACCTCGGAGCACGACTGGAATCAAATGCCCGAGCCCATCACGGACGTGGACCTTATTTTGGACCTCAACGAAAAATCGGGCCGCCCCGCACAAGCGGAAATCCTCGTTGCGGACGCGCAGGAGGAGAAGGAGGCCGGCCGGCTCGTCATCATGGGCGGGGACCTCAACGAAGCCTCGCACCAGGACTGGGTGGAGGAGACCAAAGACCTCTTCGACCACAACGGCACAGTGATTCCCTGGCAGACGACGGAAAACCTCGTCAACGGAGGATTCGTTGATGCCTACCGGGAGATCTTCCCAGACCCGGTGACCCACCCGGGGATCACCTGGCCCTCGGATAACCCGCAAGCGGAGACGACCGAACTCACTTGGGCTCCCAACGCGGACGAACGCGACCGCATCGACTACGTATTCTACATGCCCGATGAGCGCCTGCGCCTCAACAGCGCCACCGTCGTGGGCCCGAAGAACTCCATCGTTCGCAATGAGCGGGTGCCGGAGGAGAGCGAGGATCCGATCTTGGAGCCGGAGGCGAATTGGCCCTCCGACCATAAAGCGGTTCTCACCCAGTTCACGATCGGTGAGCAGGTGGCCCAACCGGAGCCAGACCCCACTCCCGATCCGGAGCCGGATCCCGACCCGACCCCGGAGCCGGACACCGATCCTGAGCCAGAACCCGACGCAGAGGCCGAACCCGATCAGGAGGAGACGCCGGATGCGGGAGCGGAGCAGGAGGACATGCCGGAAACCGGCACCGCCGGTCAACTCGGTCTGCTGGCCGTGGCGGGGCTTCTTCTCACCACTGGTGGGCTCATCTTCGCGATGCGCAGGGCCGCTTAGGAACTCTTCGCCGCGATAGCTGGACCGGGGTGCTGCGCCACGTGCGCGGCGCCCCGGTGTCTTCTTGCCCGCAGCGAGGCCTGTCCAGTCCGCCGCAGGAGGAGACCATATCGGCTGCTAGAGCGAAGGCAACCCCTAGAGAACGACCGCTTCGAGGCCTAGCGTAGTTGTCGAATCGTATGAAAGGCAGGAACCATGCCGAAGATGACCAAGAGCGGGAAACCCAACCAGAGTGAGTTGCCGAGCACTTTGACGAAGTCCTCGGCAAAGGCGCAGCGCACCTTTGCGAAGGCCCATGACTCGGCCGTGGAGGAATACGGCGAGGGAGAACGTGCGAACCGGACCGCCTATTCAGCGCTGAAGCACTCCTTCGAAAAGGTCGGGGACCATTGGGAAGCAAAGGATTCGAAAGGACCCTCGGACTCGAAGGCGGAAAGCACCCGCGGAAGGAGCGGCAAGAGCGCCGGCGGAGTTGACGCGAACGCATCGAAGCAACACCTCTACGACGTCGCGAAGCGTCTGGATATTTCCGGCCGATCCAAGATGAACAAGGACGAGCTTGTTGACGCGATCCAGCACGCTAACGAGAAAGAAAGGCGCAAGAACCGCTGATCGGCAGAGGACGCTCGGTTGAGGCGGAAGACGTCCTTGGGATTCGCTCGTTCACCGGTTTAGCACTGTCTTTAGTCTCCCTCAAATGGGGCGGCTGCTTACCACGGGGCGGGCGCTCATGCCCTGGCAGCGCATGTCTCAAACAGCCGTAGATATTCGCGAACAGTACGAAAGCGACCTACCCCCGTCTTTGGCGCAGTGACCTCAACGATGGCCGTGACCGCCGGTGGCGCCGGTCTCCGTCCGTTCGCACCTATCTGCGACGAGGACTCTTGTGCGCTTCTACCTGGTGAAGGTCGCTCTCTATGGGTTCTCTGCCAGCGGTCGTCCGAGCTGTGCCGCTCTTTCGAACACTGCTCTCGCGGCGTATAGCGACTCCTCAGGGTCGAAGTAGCCAATGTTCGATTCCCCAAACAGTTCATCATGGATCGCGGCCGCCTCCTCGGGAGAAGAGATGCCCTCGCTTCTGAACAGGACTTCGAGGTCGTCCATGTCGCGGGCGCGTAGCGACCTTAGCTTCATGGCGATCAGGTGCCGAGCGGACGCTACGGATACTCGTAGGCCTGGAAGGTTGATATCCGTCGTGGCGGTGTCGGGCTCGTTGCTCATGAAGGCGACAGCACTCGTGTTGAGCCACTCCGGATCGAGCCCGTGCCTGTGCGCCACCTGGGACACAGCCTCCCAGAAGTGTCCAGTGTCATTTCGGATCTGGGCATCGACATCGCGAGTTATCCGCCTGGAATCGTATTCCAGAGCCATTGCGATGCCGCCGACGACGTAGATTGTCGCTTCGGCCCCTTTGCTCGTGAGGATCTTGCCGACCTCCTGTAGTAAGGAGATGGCCTCATCTCGGCCTAGAAGTCTGTCGCTCATGCTTGCCCAAACTCCTTCACGTCCATGAAAATGTTGAACCGCAACAGCTCGGCGGGCGTGTGGGCCATGTGAACGTACTCTTGGGAGGCTGAATATGCCACCGGCCACCAGAACGGCTCGAGCGGCTCCTTCTGCAGGGTCCAGGACGGTGCTGGCTGATTCATAGAGTGCAAGATGTAGCGCAAGCTGGCGGCGATCAACGTGTCCCAGCGGATGTCACCGGTGCTAGATGGCTCCTGCCCCACGGCCTCATCCAGGCGCCCGGCTGCGATGGCGAATTTCAGGCGGTGGAGGCCGTCCATCAGCATCCTCATGGCATGGGAAACGTCGCCTTCGGCTAGCGCATTGCGCACGTCGTCAGCGATTTCGTTTATCGACACCCAGTGCCGCAGATCGGCGGTCATGTCCCTCCTTCCTGTGATCACTTTACTGGTCTGCGGGGAAAGCGTTCTCTCGGCACTATGTCGTAGCTGTTCCAGCAGCGCGAGCTCTATCTCGATGACTTGGTCCCGAGTGATTCTCGCTTCCATCTCCTTATCGAGTAGCGCGGGATGGTTCACCCGCCACCAGTCCATGAGGCGCAACCAGGTCATCTGGCCTTTTGGGAAGTCGGGCCGCTTGGTCTTGGGCGGGTGTCTCCGATGCGCAAGTGCGCCAGACGCCTACCTGTGCCTGTTAACCAACTGGCTAGCCGAGATCAGAGTCTCGGCAGCCGCGTGGGGTGACGCGGTGATTTCCACCCTGTTTTGACCCACGGCCATGACGACTTCGGTGTCACCGACATCAGGTTTGTCGCATACCCGCCTGTCCCGGGCCCCGTGCGACGAGGTCACGGAGGAAGGTGAGCTATCCGGACCCGGCAGCCACGGACGTGTACGGCGCGTCGTCGTTTGTCCTTTCGGGTGAGAGTTAAGAGGCTTCTCGAAGGATCACACGGTGACCGTCACCCAACTCTGGGCTATTGACCACCGTCCGATCCTTACACAAACAGAATGGATGGTAACTGCGGTGCCGGTATGACTCGGCCTTACACCGATTCCCCACTCACCCATCGGTCGGGTGCGAGTCATGACCTAATAGGATCCTGACCTGCAAAGTTGTCCCGTCCTTGTGCTGTCTGCCCACGCGCAGATGAGAACTCGTCACTCCGCAGGTGAGTGAGCTCGCCCACTAGGTGTGGGTACACCGCTGGCCACCTCGGGTAGCTAGGGGGCTAGAGTTTCATCGCCCGTTCATCGATCAGTTTCCGGGAGCTAGGTGTAGATCGAGTGGAACGAAACCGCGATTTACTGGCACAAGAACGTGCCGATATGCATCTCGATGTTGGTGCCCCGAGTGGGATTCGAACCCACACTGGATCGGGTTTGAGCCGAATGCCTCTGCCGGTTGGGCTATCGGGGCCTGCCAGTGATGAACACGATACAGCCTTTTTGAGCTGGAACCGTTAAGGTAGTTCTTGTGAACCAAGAGAAGTCTACCCCCGCTGAGTCCGACCACGAACCGCTGGATCTGGACGACCTATCCGTTGACCCTGAAGAGACCCGAATCGTGCACCGGGGCCGCGTCGTCGTAGCCGAAGACGAGGCCCTCATTCGCCTCGACGTCGTTGAAACGCTCACTGAGGCGGGTTATGAAGTCGTCGGCGAAGCCGGTGACGGTGAAAAGGCGATCGAACTCGCTACGGAGCTCAAGCCGGACCTCGTCGTCATGGACGTCAAGATGCCCGTGCTCGATGGCATTTCCGCAGCTGAAAAGATCTCCAAAGCGCGCATCGCCCCTGTGGTGCTTCTCACAGCCTTTTCTCAGAAGGAGCTCGTGGAGCGCGCCCGCGACGCCGGCGCAATGGCGTACGTCGTGAAGCCGTTCACCCCGGCCGACCTGCTGCCCGCGATTGAGATCGCCGTCCACCGTCACCGCGAGATTTCCGCGCTCGAATCCGAGGTCGCCGATCTCGCTGAACGCTTTGAAACGCGCAAGCGCGTGGACCGGGCGAAGGGCCTGCTGATGACCAAGATGGGTCTGAGCGAACCCGAGGCGTTCCGGTGGATCCAAAAGACGTCGATGGACCGTCGCTTGACGATGCGAGAGGTTGCTGACGCCGTTATCGATCAGGTTGGTGGCAAGGGCGAGTAGGGATCTACGATACGTAGTATCGAATCCCGAGTGAGGAGGTGACCATGGCCTGGGGAAACAATAAGATCCGCCACGCTGGATCTTCTGATATTGAGGAGCTGGTGGAACTCACCAGACTCGCCCGGCAAGAGTCACCCCTCACCGCCCAGCTCTGCACCCCTAATTCAGGTCACATCACGGAGCTTCTCACCGCGTGGTACTCCCTCGAGGGGTGTTCTCTCCTCGTAGCGGAGTCCGACGGCAAGATCGTCGGCTTCGCGCTCGTTCAACACGTCGCGCCGAGCCTCTTCTCTGACGTCGCGTTCCTCCAAATCGAAGGACTCTTCGTCCGTGAAGAATTCCGGCGCCGAGGGATCGCCCGCGGACTGCTCACAGAAGTAGTGAACATCGCGGAGGCGAGCCAGGTCGAGCACATCGTGACGATCGTCCTCACCGGCTCGCGTCAAGAGCTGCGTTTCCTCGCCGGCCTCGGCTTCATGCCCGCCGGTGCTCGGCGGCTGGTCGATACGCAAACGCTCGCCCGCCGACTGAGCGGCCCGAACCGGGAGCGGCGCTTGCGCAGCATCGACGAACTCATCGCTCGACGCCGACGCACGAGGGATCTCACAACCACTTCCTAAGCGAAGATCTTAGGTCGAGCGAAGCGAGAGCTGTGCAACAACCGCCTGATGCCTTCCGTGAGGAGGTGTGGCAGGGCTGGCGGGCCGTCCTACCCGCGTGCGCCGCTGTGCTTCCACTCGGCCTCGCCCTCGGGGTGCTCGTCGTCCAGACGGGCTTTTCCTGGTGGTGGGGGCCGCTCATCGCTCTCTTCATCTTCGCCGGCTCGCTCGAATTCCTCATGGTAGGAATGCTCGCCGCGGCCGCGCCGCTCTCCCAGGTGGCCGTGAGCGCGCTGCTCGTCAACTTCCGGCACGTCTTCTACGCGATATCCTTTCCGCTCCACCGAGTGCACGGCCGGGGCTGGAAGGTGTACAGCACCTATGCGCTCACCGATGAGGTGTACGCGGTCACGGCGGATCCGAAGGCGCAGACGTGGAGTCGCACCCGGATTCTCAGCATCCAACTCATATTCCAGGGCGCGTGGGTCGCGAGCGTGTGCGCGGGCGGACTGCTCGGACAACTCATTCCTGACTCCGTGGTCGGCCTCGATTTTGCGATCACTGCCTTGTTCGCCGTCCTGAGCATCGATGCCTACCGAGCGCGCAAATCGATCCCCGTCACGATTCTCGCCCTCGGCTGCGCACTTGCCGGCGTACTGATCGCCCCGGCAGACATGCTAATCGTGTCCATGGCGCTGTTCGTGGCTGCGCTCATCGGTTCGTTCTACTTTGTTCGAGTGAGGGGTGCGCGTGCCTGACGCTACTTACATGCTGCTCGCGCTCCTCACCGCCGGCGGGATCACGTGGGCACTGCGGGCGCTACCGTTCGCCGTCCTTGAACCAATGCGCGATAGCGAATTGCTCGACTATCTCGGCAAGCGGATGCCGCTCGGCATCATGTTAATCCTCACCGTCTACACGCTTAACGACGTCGAACTCACCGTGGTGGCCTCAGCCGGCCCAGCGATTCTCGCCCTGGCAGTGATCGTCGCGCTCCATGTGTGGCGGCGCAACGCGGTGCTGAGCCTATTTGCCGGCACCGGGATCTACGCGCTGCTCGCAAGCATCATTGCGGCGGGATAGCCGGTGTGCCCCGGTTCGGGAGCCGGGCCGGCGGGTTCGCATCCGCGCGGGTGCGCAACAGCGGAAGGGCGACCGTCCACGCGAGGAGGGCGCCGGCTACGCTTCCGATCGCGATCATCGTCGCCATCGACAGGCTCGAAGTTCCGCCCAACGAAGCAAGTGGTGCGAGTAGTGGCCCGATAACGAAGGTGGAGGTACCGAACAGCGCCGCCGCGGTGCCAGCCCGCTCCCCATGACTGGTGAGCGTCAGCGCGGCGCCATTGGGGCTGGTAATCCCGTGGCAGCACATCATCAGGGCGATGACTGACAACAGCAGCACCGGGTGCGGCCCGACGACGGCGATCAGTAGGACGACGAGGGAGACCGCCGCTGCTGAGGTCGTGCCAACCATGTACATCCGCCGCAGCCCAGCCTTGCGAACGACGAACCGATCGATCTGCGAGCCCAGCACCGTCATGATCGAGTTCGCGGCGAAGATCACCGAGAACGCTTGCGGGCTCATTCCCATTTCGCTCTGGAGCACGAAACTGATCGAGGCGAGGTAGGTGAAGAACGCGACTCCGCCGCACGCAGCGACGAGGAGCAGCGCCACAAACACTCGGTCCCTAAACACTTCGACGAATTGGTTCCCCACCTGACGGATCGGTCCTGTCTGGCGCTTGGCGTGAGGGAGGGTTTCTGGCAGGCTCGTGATGGCCAGGAGGGGAAGCGCGACCCCGATCCCGGCGAGGACGAGGAAGATTCCTCGCCAGTCCATGATGGCCGCGAGTCCGGTGGAATGGCCCAGCGGGTGCTCATTGCCGGCGCGGTGATGAGCAAGCCCGCCCTGCTGCTTGCCGACGAACCCACGACCGCTCTCGACGTCACGGTCCAGGCAGAGGTACTTGAACTCCTGCGG
>JAJYRV010000068.1 GCA_021793935.1 Actinomycetes bacterium
CGGCTCGCCTACGCGCTCAGACACCCCGGTGTTGACGGCGTTCTCGCCACTCCCGACATCATCGACGACCTCGCCCTGTTGGGTCTACTTGACAACAAGATCGTCGTGGGATCGCTCAACCGTGGCGGGTTGTACCGATCGTCCTTCGAGATGGACGATCGGGTAACGGCCTACGACATTCCGGCGATCGTCCGGGACCGGCTAGATTTTGCCAAGACTCTCCTTCGGATCAACCTCGCTGACACCGGTTCCCTCAACACGATGATCGCGAACCGGGATGCGGTGAACGCGGCGGCAGCGGCCAAGGTCCCGATCATGCTCGAGCCGTTCATGACCGCCCGGGCAGGAACCAAGTTCGTCAATGAGCTCACGGCCGAGAGCGCGATCCGAGCGATCTCCATCGCATCAGCCCTGGGAACGAGTTCCGCGTACACGTGGCTGAAACTACCGCCGGTGGACAACATGGAGGCGGTCATGAGATCCACCACGCTTCCCACCTTCATCCTCGGCGGAGACACCGGAGAGACGCCCGAGCAGCTCTATGGCCGCTGGGCGCACGCGCTGAGGCTTCCCGGAGTGAGGGGCCTCGTCGTCGGACGGTCCTTGCTCTATCCCCAGACCGACGACATCGCTACTGCAATCGATCGTGCCGCCGCGCTCGTACACGGCGACGGATTTTAATCAAGGAGAAACTATGGCAGATCTGACCACCCTTACGCACTGGATCAACGGGTCCGAGGTCGCTTCCCGATCGGGGCGCTACGCTCCCGTGTACAACCCGGCGCTCGGCGCGCAAACGAAGCAGGTTCCCCTGGCCAACGAGGACGAGATCGCGGCGACGATCCGGGCCGCTCACGAGGCGTTCCCTGCGTGGCGCGACCTTTCCATCTCCCGGCGCCAGAGCATCATTTTCCGCTTCCGGGAACTGCTCCACGAACGCGCCCAAGAGCTCGCGGCGATCATCACCTCCGAGCACGGCAAGGTGATCTCCGATGCCGCCGGCGAAGTGCAGCGCGGACTGGAGGTCGTTGATCTCGCCTGCGGCTTCCCGCACCTCATCAAGGGCGGATTCTCCGAGAACGTCTCCACTGGCGTCGACGTGTACACGATCAAACAACCGCTCGGCGTGGTGGGGATCATCAGCCCGTTCAACTTCCCCGCGATGGTCCCGCTCTGGTTCTTCCCCATCGCGATCGCTGCGGGCAACACCGTGGTCCTCAAGCCCAGCGAGAAGGTGCCCTCGGCAGCGCTGTGGATGGCGGAGCTGTGGAAAGAAGCGGGCCTTCCTGACGGCGTCTTCAACGTTCTGCACGGCGATAAGCTCGCCGTCGACGGGCTGCTGGAGGCCCCCGACGTACGCTCCATCTCGTTCGTCGGTTCGACCCCGATCGCGCAATACATCTACGAGAAGGCCGCCAAGCACGGCAAGCGGGTCCAGGCCCTGGGCGGGGCGAACAACCACATGCTCGTCCTCCCCGACGCCGACCTCGACCTCGTCGCCGACCAGGCGATCAACTCCGGGTACGGCTCGGCCGGGGAACGGTGCATGGCTCAGTCCATCGCCATCGCCGTTGAACCCGTTGCCGACGCCCTCATCGAGAAGATCACCGAGCGGATGGAGAACCTCAAGGTGGGCGACGGCCGGGAGAACCCCGACATGGGCCCGCTCATCACCGCGGAGCACCGCGACAAGGTGAGCTCCTACATCGACATCGCGGAGGACGACGGCGCCGATATCGTCGTCGACGGCCGCGGCTTCACCGTGGACGGGGCGGAGGACGGCTTCTGGCTCGCGCCCACGCTCATCGACAAGATTCCGACGACGTCGCGCGCCTACGAAGAAGAGATCTTCGGCCCCGTCCTTTCGATCGTCCGGGTCAAGACGTACGAGGAAGCGATCGAACTGATCAACTCCGGGCGCTTCGGCAACGGCACCGCAATCTTCACCAACGACGGCGGGGCCGCCCGCCGTTTCCAGCACGAGGTGCAGGTGGGGATGATCGGGATCAACGTTCCGATTCCCGTGCCCGTCGCCTACCACTCCTTCGGCGGGTGGAAGGACTCGATGTTCGGTTCCGCCAAGGCCTACGGAGTCCAGGGCTTCGACTTCTTCACCCAGGAGAAGGCGATCACGTCCCGGTGGCTCGACCCGGCGACGCACGGGGGCATCAACCTCGGATTCCCGCAGAACGACTGAACCCGCCTCCCCGCCACTCCTGTCCCGATCCCCCTCACTCGTCAAGGAGCATCATGTCACGTTGGTTTTATCGCGAAGGCGAACTCCGCCAGGGCGACTGGCACACCGTCATTGATACGAACACCCCCGGCTGGCGCCACACCGGTCTGCGGATCGGCGACGTGTCCGAGGAAGCGACCTTCGAACTCGAGGCAGGCGGGGTCGAACGCCTCCTCGTCCCGTTAGCGGGCTCGTTCGAGGTGACCTACACGCCCGGCTCGGGCGACGAGCGGGGCGGGGAGGAGACGGTCTCGCTCGAAGGGCGCACCTCGGTATTCCACGGCCCGCCCGACGTCCTGTACCTACCGGTCGGGGCGTCTGCCCAGATCCGGGGAACGGGCCGGGTGGCCGTGGCCGAGGCGCCGGCGACGACCGTGCACCCCTCCCGGTACATCCCCAAGTCGGAGATCGCCGTCGAACTGCGCGGCGCGGGGCGTTCCAGCCGGCAGGTTCACAACTTCGGAACCCCGGGAGAACTCGCCGCGGACAAGTTCATCGTCGTCGAGGTGATCACCCCCGCGGAGAACTGGTCCTCCTACCCGCCGCACAAGCACGACGAGAACATCGCCGGGGTCGAAACGGAGCTCGAGGAGATCTACTACTTCGAAACGGCGGTCTCCCGGGGACTGCAGGCGCCGGAGGGCGCCGACCCCTTCGCGCTGTTCGCCACCTACAGCTCCTGCGCGGGTGACATCGCGATCAACGAGATCGTCCGCAGCGGCGACACCGCGCTCGTCCCCTACGGGTACCACGGTCCCGTCGCCGCCGCCCCGGGCTACGACGTCTACTACCTCAACGTCATGGCCGGGCCCGGAGCCCGGCGCTGGGATATCACCGACGACCCGGCCCACGGCTGGATCCGGGAGAAATGGGACGGCGAAGAATTCGATCCCCGCCTCCCCTACACATAAGAATCCGGGCACACCCCGCCCTCCCTCTCTCGCCGTCCACCGTGCTGCACCGCCGCGAGAGGGGCACGTAAGAGTACAAAGGAGTAGAGCATGTCCAAACCGACAGTACGTGTTGCGGTGCTTGGCGCTGGACGCATGGGAGCCGACCACATCGAGCGGCTCACGAGAAATATTTCCGGGGCGGAAGTCAGCGCCGTCATCGATACCGACGAGGCCCGAGCCCGCTCGGCAGCCAACCTCGCACCGGGCTCGGAGGTCCTTTCGAGCCTCGAGGCGGCGATCGAAGCCAACGCCATGGATGCTCTCCTCATCGCGACTCCGGGGCCCGCGCATGAATCGGCGCTCATGCTCGCCCTCGCAGCGAAGCTCCCGATCCTCTGTGAGAAACCACTGACGGAGGATCCGGTATCTTCCCGGCGGATCCTCGCCGCGGAGCAGGAGCTGGACCGGCCGCATATTCAGGTGGGCTTCACCCGCCGGTTCGATGCGGACTACCTCCAGATGCGCCGGTTCATCGAACGCAAGCGCGCCGGTGAACTCCTCATGCTCCACTGCGTGCACCGCAATCCCTCCGTCGCCGAGTCCTATCGGCCCGAGATGCTCATCGCCGACTCCGTCGTCCACGAATTCGACGCCGCCGCGTGGCTCGCCGGGGCCCCCATTCGGAACGTCGAGGTGCGGCACGCCCGCACGAATTCCGTTGCCCGGGAGGACCTGCGCGAACCGATCCTCGTGCTTTTCGAGCTCACCAACGACGTCCTCGTCGACGTCGAGATGAACGTGAATTGCGGGTTCGGCTACCAAGTGACGACCGAGGGCGTTTTCGAGCAGGGAGTGGCCCGGTTCGGGGACCCGGCCGGCCTCCAGGTGTTCGAGGCGCACAAGGCGTCGTTCGGGATCGATGAGGGCCACAGCGATCGTCTCGACGACGCGTTCAACGCCGAACTGCAGACGTGGGTGGACGCCGTCGCCTCGGAGCGGCTCGTGGATGGACCCAATGCGTGGGACGGCTACCAGGCGGCCCTCGCCTGCGAGGCCGGGATCCGAGCGCTCACCGAGGGCGGCCGGGTCGACCTCCCGGTCGAGGAACGCCCCGCCTTCTACGCCTGACCCCCGGCCACTCGCATGGGACATTGCACTTCAACCGATAGTTTTTCTAGGAGAGAACCATGACTGAAACGATCCGCCTGACGGTAGCGCAGGCAGTCGTGAAATTCATCGCCAATCAGTACACGGAGATCGACGGGGAGCAACGGCGGTTCATCCCCGCTGCTCTGGGCATCTTCGGGCACGGCAACGTCGCAGGGCTCGGCCAAGCCTTGGAAATGTACAGCGATGACCTTCCCTTCGTCCAAGGGCGCAACGAACAGTCCCTTGTGCACATGGCCACGGGCTTCGCCAAACAGAGCCGCCGGCACGCGACCCTCGCCGTCACCGCATCCATCGGGCCGGGGGCGGCGAACATGCTCACCGGGGCCGCGCTGGCGACGATCAACCGCCTCCCCGTACTCCTCCTGCCGGGCGACACCTTCGCCACCCGGCGCCAGGGCCCGGTACTCCAGCAGCTCGAGGACCCGGCCGCGCCCGACGTCACGGTGAACGACGCGTTCCGGCCCCTGTCCCGCTTTTTTGACAGGATCACCCGCCCCGAGCAGCTCCTCACCGCGCTCCCGGGCGCGTTTCGGGTGCTGGCGAACCCCGTCGAAACCGGCGCCGCGGTCATCTCCTTGCCACAGGACGTGCAGTCCCACGCCCACGACTTTCCGGTGGCGTTCTTCCGCCGCAGGGTGTGGAAGATCCGCCGCCCGCTTCCGGATCCCGCCGAGATCGCCGAGGTGGCGCGCCTCATCCGCGAGGCCGAGAAACCGCTGATCATCGCCGGGGGCGGGGTCATTTACTCGCAGGCGACCCCGGAGCTGGAGTCGCTGGTCTCCGCTACCGGTATCCCGGTCTCTGAAACCTTTGGTGGTAAAGGCGCAGTTCAGCAGCGCCTGCCGGAACTCCTCGGTGGGATCGGGCTGGAAGGCAACCCCGCCACGAACGTTCTCGCCCGGGAGGCCGACCTCATCGTGCATGTCGGTACCCGGCTCACCGACTTCGCGACCGCCTCCCAGTCCCTGTTCGCCAACCCCGCAGTACGGTTCGCTTCGATCAACGTCACGGAACTCGACGCCGTCAAACAGGGAGCGGTGGCGTGCGTGGCTGACGCGAAGCTCGGCCTTGCGCAACTCGGTGAGGCGCTCGCGGGTCATCGAGTGAGTCCGGAGTGGACCCAGCGGGTCACGCTCGAGACGTCCGCGTGGCAGGAGACACGAGCCAAGGTTCTCGACCCGGCTCCGATCGACCGCGCGGATTACCCCGACGCCCCGGTGACGGACGCGGTCATCACCCAGCCCCAGCTCATCGGGCTCCTCCAGGAGGACGCCCGCGCGGGCGACACGATCCTCACCGCGGCGGGGGGACCCCCGGGTGATCTCCTCAAGTCCTGGGACGCTACCGAGGGAAGGTTCGCCCACCTCGAATTCGGGTTCTCCTGCATGGGATATGAGATTCCCGCAGCCCTGGGAGCCCGACTCGCCGAGAGCGACCCAGAACACCGGATCCTCGCGTTCATCGGCGACGGCACCTTCACCCTCTCCCCCAGCGAACTGGTGACCGCGGCCCAGGAACGCCTGCCGGTGACCATCGTCATCTCTGAGAACCACGGCTACCAGGTGATCCGTCGCCTGCAGATGATCTCGGCAGGCACGAACTTCGGCAACGAGTTCCGCTACCGCCCCGAGGGCGAGAGCGTGACCACCGCGAACGCGCCGCGGCTCGAGGGCGATTACCTGGATCTGGACCACGTTTCCACCGCGCGCGGCCTGGGGGCCACAGCACTGCGCGCAACCACCGTGGAGGAGGTGCGGGAGGCCTTGCGCACCTCCCGCTCCGAGCAGGGACCGGTCGTCATCGTCGTTCCCACGATTCCCCACGTGGACCTACCCGGCGCCGGGGCCTGGTGGGATGTTGCTCCCGCCGAGGTCCCCGATTCCGAGGCCCTGCGCCCCCTGCGCGAGGCCTACGAAGCCGGCTTGGCGACCCAGCGGTGGCACGGTTAGACCAGACCGAACCCTCCGCGCGAGTGACCCGGCGCCGCCGCTGAACGGGTCACTGCACAGACACCGAAGGATTGGGAGAAAATCATGAGAATCGCTGCCGCCCCCATCAGCTGGGGCGTATGTGAAGTGCCGGGGTGGGGCTACCAGCTCGATCCCGCGCAGGTGCTCACCGAAATGGTGGAACTGGGAATCACCGCAACCGAGTTCGGCCCGCAGGGCTGGCTTCCCGAGGAGCCGGCCGCTCGGGCGGAAGCGATCGGCGAATACGGTTTGCAGGCGGTCGGCGCGTTCGTGCCCCTGGTGCTCCACGACCCGGCGCACGATCCGGTTCCCGAAGTCGAGCGCGAGCTCGACAGCTTCGAAGCCACGGGAGGCGACGTCCTCGTCGTTGCGGCAGATTCGGGCCTCGACGGTTACGACGAGCGCCCCGACCTCGACGACGCCGGCTGGCAGACCCTGTTGACCAACCTCGATCGGGTCACCGCAGCGGCGAACGCCCGCGGCATCCGCGTCGCGCTCCATCCGCACGTGGGCACCATGATCGAAAACCGGGAAGAAGTGGAACGGGTACTGGCGGGCTGCGAGGTCCCGCTCTGCCTCGACACCGGGCACCTGCTCATCGGCGGGACGAACCCGACCGAGCTCGTCGATGCCCACACCTCCCGCATCGAACACGTGCACGTCAAGGATGTGCGCATCGACCTCGCCGAGCAGGTACAAACCGGGGCGCTTGCCTACACCGAAGCCGTGCGGCAAGGAATCTACGTCCCGCTCGGGCAGGGCGACGTCGACTTCGCGCACATCGTCAGCCGCCTGAACGACGCGGGCTACGACGGATGGTACGTGATCGAACAGGACACGATCCTGGCCTCGGCCGCCGACGCGGCAGGCTCCAAGTCCGACGTCGAGCGGTCGATTTCGTTCCTTCACAACATCGCCTCCTGAGCCGATCTGGGCTCTCCCCCAGAACGCGGGTGCCCGAGCTTGAGCAGGGTCAGGCTCGGGCACGGGAGGCGAAATGTTGGTGAGCCTCACACGGTGATCGCGCAACCCGCGTGCAGGAACGGGGTACCGTGGTCCTGTGACAACGACGCTCTGCATCGCCCTCGTGACCACCGCTGGTCACCCGGAGCTTGACGACGAAAGCCAACCCCTCGCGGACGCGCTGCGTATGCGCGGCGCGAGGCCGAAGATTGTGCACTGGGACGATCCGGCCGTGGACTGGGAGGAGTTCGACCTCGCTGTCATCCTCGCCGCGTGGGATCACACCGACCGGATCGAGGATTTCCTCGCGTGGGCCAAACGCGTGCCTCGGCTCGTCAACCCACCCAACGTGCTGCGCTGGAACATCGATAAGCACTACCTGCAGTCGCTGGCGGAACACGGCCTGCCCGTCATCGAGACCACCTGGATCGAACCGGACCGGCAGTGGCAGAAACGCGACCTGCACAACCGGTTCCCCGCCCGCGAAGAGTTCGTGATCAAGCCGGCGATCTCCGCCGGCACGATGGACACCGGCCGCTACACCTCCACCGACGCCGACTCCCGCCGGTACGCGATCGAGCACGCCAAACGCATCGTGGACGAGGGCCGCGCCGTCATGGTGCAGCGATACATCCCCGAGATCGATTCCCACGGGGAGATCTCCCTCGTATTCCTCCACGGCACGTATTCGCACGCCGTGCGCAAAGATCCCATGCTCACGCCCGACGACGGCGATATCGCCGATACGTATCAGCCCGTCCAGCTCAGCCCTTACGTGGCTACGCCCGAGGAGATCGCGGCCGGGCAGAAAGCGCTCGCCTTCGCGCGGGCCCGGATCCCGGGGCGGAACACGAATTCCCGGCCGCTGCTGTTCGCCCGGGTCGACATCGTCACCCAGTCCGACGGCACCTCGCTCCTCATGGAGCTCGAGCTCATCGACGCGAACCTGTACACGCGCCAAGCCCCTGGCGCCGTCGACCGGTTCGCCGACGCGATCCTCGCCGAGGCGGCGATGCCGCCCGATACTCAGAACATCGACCTCGCCTGAAAGGACCCTTGTGCGACTCGACGTGGGCACCAACGCACCCGAATTCACCCTGCCGACCGCCGGCGGCGGCACCGTCTCCCTGGCCGATCTGCTCCCGCAGGCGGAGAAGGGGGTCGTCGTCTACTTCTATCCCAAGGCCGGCACCCCCGGCTGCACGAAGCAGGCCTGCGACTTCCGGGACAACCTCGCCTCGCTGCAAAGCGCGGGCTACCAGGTCGTGGGGGTCTCCCCGGACCCGGTGGAGAAGCTCGCGAAGTTCGTCGAGAAGGAGGGCTTGACCTTCCCGCTCGCCTCCGACCCCGAGCACGAGGTGCTCGAAGCCTACGGCGCCTGGGGTGAGAAGAAGAACTACGGGCGCACCTACGTGGGC
>JAJYRV010000069.1 GCA_021793935.1 Actinomycetes bacterium
ATCTCGAGGCGGTCGGCAGGACCCGCACCTCGTGCCCGGCTTCGCGCAACAACCGCAAGAGCAGGACGCCCTTGTAGGCGGCGATCCCGCCCGAGACGCCGAGCACGATCCGCAACGGTTATTCCGTTTCGGTGCGTTGGGTGACGTTGAGGACGCCCGCTTTGATCTCCCGCATCGCGATCGACAGGGGTTTTTCTTGCGTTTCGGTTTCGACGAGCGGGCCCACGTGTTCAAGGAGGCCTTCGTTGAGCTGGGCGTAATAGGAGTTGATCTGGCGTGCTCGTTTCGCAGACCAGATGACGAGCGCGTACTTGGAGTCGGCGACTTCGAGCAGATCGTCGATAGGTGGATCGGTGATGCCTTCAGGTTGGGCAACAGTTCCCGGCATTAGTAAACCTCATAACCGTTGGATTCGGAGCAACAATTCATACTACCTGCTCCCGGGGCATTCTATCTCGTTGGGTTCCTGCGCCGCAGTGGCGCGTGCCACGTTAGGCGCCTGTGCACATCAGGTGTACGAGCTCGTCGGTCGCGCGCTGGACATCGTCGTTGACGATCGTGTGGTCGAATTCGTTCTCGGCGGCGAGTTCGATCTTCGCGGTTTCCAGCCGGCGGCGGCGTTCTTCCGGGGTTTCCGTGCCCCGGCCCACGAGGCGCCGTTCGAGTTCCTCCCAGGAGGGCGGGGCGAGGAACACCAGGCGGGCCTCCGGCATGACGTCGCGCACCTGCCGGGCGCCCTGCAGGTCGATCTCCAAGATGACATGCACCCCCTTTTCGAGCAGCTCCTCCACCGGCCCGCGCAGGGTGCCGTAGTGGTAGCGGCCATGCACTTTTGCGTATTCGAGGAACTCGCCCTTGGCGACGAGGTCGGCGAACTCCTCGGCGCTGAGGAAGTGGTAATGGATCCCGTCGAGCTCACCGGGGCGGGGCGGGCGGGTCGTTGCCGATACCGACAGGGCGATATCGGGGTACCGCTCGCGCAGGTCCGTCGAGACCGTTCCTTTCCCGACGGCGGTGGGCCCGGCGAGGACGGTGAGGCGCGTACGGGGCTGCTCAGCCAAACTGGGCCACGAGTTTCTCGATCTGGTGCGGCCCGAGTCCGCCGACCCGGCGGGATTCGGCGATGCCGACGTCGGCCATGATCTGGCGGGCTTTGATCTTCCCGATGCCCGGCAGGCTTTCCAGGAGTTCGGTCACGCGCAGCTTCGCGATCGCATCGTTCTCCTTGGCGAGGGCGACGACCTCGGAGATCGTGCCGCCTTGGTATTTCAAGCGTTTTTTCACATCGGCTCGGGAAGCGCGAGCCGCTGCGGCCTTCTCAAGAGCAGCCGCTCGTTGCTCTGGGGTTAGCTTTGGTAAGGCCACAGAATTCTCACCTCTTAAGTTTGCTGCCATTACGCTACCACCGCGGAACTTGCCCCGGGCACGTTATGCCCGTCGGTGCTGTAGTAGACCCAATGTAGTGGAAAGTTCCGCCGCGGCCGTAGCCATCGCTTGCGGATCCGGCCCGCGGCCGAGGATCTCCCGGGAGGTGCTCACGAGCACCTGCCCCAGGGCCGCGCCGAACGTGTCCGCGAGGTCGGCGACCCTCCCGCCTTGGGCGCCGACCCCGGGGGCGAGCAACGGCCCGCGCATCCCGGGCAGGTCGACACCGGTCGCCCGGACCGCGCCGGCGACCGTCGCTCCAACGACGAGGCCGACGTCCCCCAACGCTCCCGCGGCATCGGCGTTCCACCGCGCGGCCGCTGCGGCGACCTCGGCGGCGACGCTGCGCCCCCCGCCCGCGCGGGCGTGCTGGACCTGGGCCCCTTCGGGGTTGGAGGTGAGGGCGAGGAAGAACACTCCGCGGGAGTGCTCCCGCGCGGTCGCGACCGCTCCGGCGAGGGAGTCCACGCCGAGGTAGGGAGACAGGGTGAGGGCGTCCCCGGCGAACGGGCCGCCCTCGCGCAGGAACGCGTCCGCGTATCCGGCCATCGTCGAGCCGATGTCGCCGCGTTTCGCGTCGACGATGCACAACACGCCCCGTTCCCGGCACGTGTGCACGACCTCCTCCAGGACCGCCATGCCGGCAGATCCGTGGCGTTCGAAGAACGCGCTCTGGGGCTTGACCGCCGCGACGTGCCCGCCGACCGCCTCGAGCGTGATCCGGGCGAAATCCCGCGCGCCCGCCGCCGTGTCGGGCAGGCGCCAGGATTCCAGGAGGGCGGGGTGGGGGTCGATCCCCACGCACAGCGGGCCCCGTGCCGCCATCGCGGCGGCGAGCCGGTCACCGAAACTAGCCATGCGCCACGCTCCCGGTCGCCGCGGTGCGCTGGGCCCGCGCGGCGTCGTGATCCTGCAGCGAAGTCACCTCGAAGGCGCCCCGGCGGATCACCTCGATCGCCTGCACCGCGGCGGTGAACTGCTGCACCGTGGTGGTGATCGCCTTATCCGCGGCCGTCGTTGCGGTGCGGATGTCGTAACCGTCGGCGCGGGTGCCCTTGGAACCGGGGGTGTTGATGACGAGGTCCACTCCCCCCTCGTTGATGAGGTCGATGATCGTGCCCTCGCCGCCGGGGCCGGGCCCGTCGGATGCTTTGCGAACGACCGTCGCGGCGATTCCGTGGCGTTGCAGCACGCTCGCGGTGCCCTCGGTCGCGAGGATGGTGAAGCCCATCTCGACGAGTTTCGCGGTGGGCAGCCCGATCGCGCGCTTATCCCGATCGGCGACGGAAACGAACGCCGTCCCTTGCGTGGGCAGCCCGCCGAAGGCCGCGGCTTGGGATTTCGCGAACGCGAGGGGGAAGTCGGCGTCGTACCCCATCACTTCCCCCGTCGAGCGCATCTCCGGGCCGAGCACGGAATCGACGACCTGGCCCGAGGCGGTGCGGAAGCGCTTGAAGGGGAGCACCGATTCCTTCACGGCGATCGGCGCGGCCGGGTCGGGCAGCACCGCGTCGTGGCCCGGAAGCATGCCGGCCGAGCGCAGTTCGGCGATCGTCTCCCCCGCCATCACCCGCGCGGCTGCTTTCGCAAGCGGCACTCCGGTGGCCTTGGACACGAACGGGACGGTGCGGGAGGCCCGCGGGTTCGCTTCGAGCACGTACAGGGTGTCGGAGGAGAGCGCGAACTGGATGTTCAACAGCCCCCGCACGCCCACCCGGTGGGCGATCGCGAGGGTGGATTCGCGGATGTGGCGGATCATCGAGTTCGACAACGTGATCGGCGGGAGCACGCAGGAGGAGTCCCCGGAGTGGATCCCGGCTTCCTCGATGTGTTCCATCACCCCGCCGAGGAAGAGTTCCTCGCCGTCATAGATCGCATCGACGTCGATCTCGATGGCCTGGTCGAGGAACCGGTCGACGAGGACCGGGGCGGGCAGGATCGCGTGTTCGGCGGCGACCCCCGTCGCCCGGGAGATGTAGTCGACGAGGTGGTCGTCGTCGTACACGATCTCCATCCCCCGCCCGCCGATGACGTAGGAGGGGCGTACAAGCACGGGGAAGCCGATCTGGTCGGCGATCTCCCGCGCCTGCTGCAGCGAGATCGCGGTGCCGAAGGCGGGGGCGTTGAGGCCCGCTTCCAGCAGGACCTGGCCGAACAGGCCCCGATCCTCCGCCGAGTCGATCGCCTCGGGCGGGGTGCCGAGCACGGGGACCCCGGCCTCCTGCAGCCGGGCCGCGAGGGACAGCGGGGTCTGGCCCCCGAGCTGCACGATCACTCCGGCAACGGGCCCCGCGGCGAGCTCGGCGTAGTAGACCTCGAGCACGTCTTCGAACGTCAGCGGTTCGAAGTACAGCCGATCGGAGATGTCGTAGTCGGTGGAAACCGTTTCCGGGTTGCAGTTGATGAGCACGGTTTCGAACTTCTCCCCCAGCGCCATCGTCGCGTGCACGCAGGAGTAGTCGAATTCGATCCCCTGCCCGATCCGGTTCGGTCCCGAGCCGAGGATGATGACGGCGGGTCGCTCCCGCGGCGGGACTTCGGTCTCGGCGTCGTAGGAGGAGTAGAAGTAGGGCTCCTGGGCGGGGAACTCACCCGCGCAGGTGTCTACCGTCTTGTACACCGGTCGCAGGCCGTAGGCGTAGCGGACCTCGCGCACCGTGTCCTGGGAGATGCCCCGGATCTCCGCGATCTGCCGGTCGGAGAACCCGTGCCGTTTCGCCCGGCGCAGGGTCTGCTCATCCAGGGCGTGGGCTTCCCGGATGTCCTCGGCGACCTGTTGCAGGAGGAACATCTGGTCGACGAAGAACGGGTCGATCTTCGTTGCCTCGAAGATCTGCTCGCGGGTGGCACCGCCCCGGATCGCCTGCTGCAGATCCACCAGGCGGTGGTCGGTGGGCACCCGGGCCGCCTCGAGGAGTTCTTCGACGACGCCGGCTTCGGGCGCGGATCCGCGCCAGTGGAAGGAGGAGTCGGCGGTATCGAGGGACCGGAGCGCCTTTTGCAGGGCCTCGGTGTAGTTGCGCCCGAGCGCCATTGCCTCCCCCACGCTCTTCATCGTCGTGGTGAGGGTGGGATCGGCCGCCGGGAACTTCTCGAACGTGAACCGGGGCACCTTGACCGCGACGTAGTCCAGCGCGGGCTCGAACGCGGCGGGCGTGGTGCCGGTGATGTCGTTGGTGATCTCCGCGAGCGTGTACCCCAGGGCGAGGCGGGCCGCGATCTTCGCGATCGGGTACCCGGTGGCTTTGGAGGCGAGCGCCGAGGAACGGGATACGCGCGGGTTCATCTCGATGACGACGACCCGCCCGTTCTCGGGATTGACGGCGAACTGGATGTTGCAGCCACCGGTGTCCACCCCGACCTCCCGGATCACCGCGATGCCGATGTCCCGCAGGTTCTGATACTCGCGGTCGGTGAGGGTCTGGGCGGGCGCGACGGTGACGGCGTCGCCGGTGTGGACCCCGACGGGGTCGACGTTCTCGATCGAGCACACGACCACGACCGTGTCGGCGTTGTCGCGCACGAGTTCCAGTTCGTACTCCTTCCACCCGAGGATGGACTCCTCCAGGAGCACCTCGGTGGTCGGTGAGTAGTGGAGCCCGGCCCCGGCGATGGAGCGCAGTTCCGCCTCATCGAAGGCGATGCCCGATCCGAGCCCGCCCATCGTGAAGGAGGGGCGCACGACGAGCGGGTAGCCGAGGTCCTCGGCCGCGGCGAGGCAGTCCGCCATCGAGTGGGCGATCCGGGAGCGGGCGACCTCCGCGCCGCAACGTTCCACGACCCCCTTGAAGGCGTGGCGGTCTTCACCGGCGTGGATCGCCTCCACCCGAACGCCGATGAGTTCGACATCGTACTTCGCCAGCACACCCCCCTCGTGGAGGGCGACGGCGGTGTTGAGCGCCGTCTGACCACCGAGCGTGGCGAGGATCGCATCGGGGCGTTCCTTGGCGATGATCGATTCCACCACCTCCGGGGTGATGGGTTCGACGTAGGTGGAGTCGGCGAACTCCGGGTCGGTCATGATCGTGGCCGGGTTGGAGTTGACGAGGATGACCCGCAGGCCCTCTTCCTTCAGCACGCGGCACGCTTGGGTGCCCGAGTAGTCGAACTCCGCGGCCTGGCCGATGACGATGGGGCCGGAGCCAATGACGAGAACACTGGTGAGATCAGTACGACGTGGCATCAGGCATCCTTGAGGAACGAGTCGAGCAAGTGGTGGGCATCGGAGGGACCGGCGCCCAGTTCGGGGTGGAATTGGAGCCCGGCGACGGGTTTCGCGCGCGCCACGAAGCCTTCGACCGAACCGTCGTTGAGGCTGACGTGGGTGATCTCGACGTCGGGGCTGCCCGCGAAATTCACCGTGTAGGAGTGGGTGTGGGGGGTGATGTCGACGTGACCGCTCCCGCGGGCCTGCACCGGGTGGTTGGCCCCGTGGTGAGCCCGCGGGAGCGGCTCGGTGGCGAAGCCGAGCGCGCGGGCGAGGATCTGGTGACCGAGGCCGAATCCCAGCACGGGCATCCCCGCGCTCACGATCTCCCGGGCGAGGCCGAGGGCGGTCGTGGCGTCCGCAGGATTGCCCGGCCCCCCGGAGAACAACGCGCGCTCGGCCCCGCAGGCAGCGACGTCGGCGTAGGCCGCCGAGGCGGGGAGCACGAGCGCCGGGGCGCCGGTGCGGCGCACCGTTTCGGCGAGTTCGCGGCCGAGCCCGAGGTCGATGATCGCCACGTGCGGTCTCCCCTCGCCCACGCGGTAGGGCTCGCTCGTCGTCGCTCGGGCGATGAGCGTGTCCGCGCCGCTGGGGGTGGCGCGGACCGCTTGGACGAGCTCGCTGACGGGACCGACCTCGCCGGTGAAGATTCCCACCCGCATCCCACTGCGCGCCCGCCGGGCGAGCGCCCGCGTGTCCACGCCGGTGATCCCGACCGTGCCCGCCTCGAGCAGGTCGTCTTCGAAGGACCGCTGCGCCCGCCAGTTGGAGTGGAGGCGGGGGTGTTCGCGGAGCACCACGCCCCCGGCGCGCAGGGGGCCGGGCCCGTCCTCGGAGTTCATTCCGACATTGCCCACGTGGGGGGTGGTGAACAGCACGACCGCGCCTTGGTAGGCGCCGGAGGTGAGCAGTTCCTGGTAGCCGGTCATCGCCGTCGTGACGATCAGTTCCCCCACGGTCTGGCCGGCGGCGCCGAGCTTCTCTCCGGCGAATACCGTGCCATCTTCCAATACGAGCAGCGCGTGGGTCATGAATCCCTCGATTCGTTGGGGGCGGATTGGGCGAGGCGGGAAGCGGCGTCGAACAGCGCGGCGCGGTCGGCGTCGTTGCGGATGTGCACTCCGGTGTCCACCCGGGTCTCACCGGCGGACCAGGTGAACACGAGGATGCTGTCGGCCGCGGCGAATTTGCCGATCATCCCGCTCGTCGTGCCCACCGCCTCCAGGCGGGCGCGGGGAATGAACAGGCTGCGCGCACCCTGGCGCTCGAGCACGATCCCATCCTCGCGCACGTTCACCTCGACGGCGGACTTCACGCCCAACCCGCGCGTGACGACCCGCTCGAACGGAAGCCCCGCGAGGGTGGTGGAGACGTAGATGCCGTGGGTGCCATGGGTGGCTGGCACATCCCCGGGGGGAAGTTCGGGCAGGTCGGTGATGATGATCCTGCGCTCGCGGTTACGCCAGCCGCGGCGCATGAGAACGAGGATGAGCGCGGTGAGCGCGAGGAGGAACAGGACTGCGAAGAGGTACGGCATCAATCCGCCTTCGGGGTGTCGACGGGGGTGCCCTCAAGGACCGTGGGCCGCCCGCCGTAGAAGGTCGCGACGACCTTAGCGGGCAGGTCCCGATCGAAGAATGGGGTGTTCTCGCTCATTGTGGCGAGCCCCGCCGGTTCCACCCGCCACCGGGCGGCGGGGTCGATGAGGGTGAGGTGCGCGGGTTCCCCGGCACCGAGGGGCCGGCCCTGCCCGGCGACCCGACCGATCCGGGCAGGGGTGTGGGACATCGTGCGGGCGAGGTCATCCCACGTGAAGTCGTGGGCGTCGTTGTTGATCATCGTCTCGACGACGATCGACAGGGCCGTTTCTAGCCCGGTCATCCCGAACGCGGCGGCGGAGAACTCACAATCCTTGGTTTCCGCGGAGTGTGGGGCGTGGTCGGTGGCGACGATGTCGATCGTGCCGTCGGCGAGCCCGGCGCGCACCGCCTCGACGTCGGCCTGGGTGCGCAGGGGCGGGTTGACCTTGAACTGGGGGTTGTAGCCGCGCACGTCCTCATCGGTGAGGATGAGGTGGTGGGGGCACACTTCGGCGGTGACGTTGATCCCGCGGGCCTTCGCCCACCGGACGATGTCGACCGAGCCGGCGGTGGACAGGTGGCAGATGTGTAGGCGGGAGTCGACGTGTTCGGCGAGGAGCACGTCGCGGGCGATGATCGCCTCCTCGGCGACGGCGGGCCAGCCCTGCAGGCCGAGTTCTGCCGAGACATCCCCCTCATGCATGACCGCGCCCTCGGTGAGTCGCGGTTCTTGGGCGTGCTGGGCGATGACGCCGTCGAAGGCTTTGACGTACTCGAGCGCCCGGCGCATGAGCACCGGGTCGGAGACGCAGATGCCGTCGTCGGAGAACACCCGCACCTGCGCGGCGGATTTCGCCATCGCCCCGATCTCGGCGAGGCGCTCCCCGCCGAGCCCGACGGTGACGGCCCCCACCGGGCGCACCTCGCACCAGGCGGCCTCGGCCCCGCGGCGCCACACCTGCTCCACCACGCCGGCGGTGTCCGCGACGGGTTGGGTGTTCGCCATCGCGTGCACGCACGTGAACCCGCCGGCGGCCGCGGCCCGGGTGCCGCTCGCGATCGTCTCCGCGTCCTCCCGGCCGGGTTCGCGCAAGTGGGTGTGCAGGTCAACGAGGCCGGGCAGCGCGATGAGCCCGGCGGCGTCGATGACCTCGGCGCCGCCGGCGTCGAGATCGGCACCGATCGCGGCGATCACGGCGCCGTCGATGAGGATGTCCACCGGTTCCCCGCCGAGCGGGCGGCAGTTGCGGATGAGGTAAGCGGTCACTGGAGGGTCCTTTCCGCCGGTGCGCCGGCGAGCAACATGTACAGCACAGCCATCCGCACGGCAACTCCGTTGGTCACCTGTTCGGTGATGACCGCGCGCGGGGAGTCCGCGGCGTGCGCGGAGATTTCCAACCCTCGGTTCATCGGCCCGGGGTGCATGATGATC
>JAJYRV010000070.1 GCA_021793935.1 Actinomycetes bacterium
GGCGATTCCATTGAGCAGTTCGCGCAGGGTCTCTCGAGCGCCGAATCTGGGGCGCCAGCCCAGCTCCCGCTGCGCTCTGGAGGAGTCCATGACCGGCACGTTCATCGCCATGTCCACCCACCCGGGATCGGCCGCGATCGCCCGTGCTTTCCATCCCAGGGCCACAGCGCGGCGTACTATCCGCGGGTCGATCTCCCACAGTCGGCCGTGGTCGACCTCTTCAGCGAGATCAGCGGTGCTCAACACCTCATCAGCAGCGATATTGAATGCTCCCGGCGCGCGGGTGAGGAGCACGCGCCGGTACGCGTCGGCGACGTCGGCCCCATGCACCGCCTGCACCCGCAACCCGGCGGGCACCGGCAAGAGCGGAAGCACCCCCGGCCGCAGCAGCCGCGGCGGCAGGGCGGGCCCGATGAAAAGTCGCAAAACTTCCGAGGCGGCATCGGCGTCGAAGATGAGCGCTGGGCGCAACCGGGCGACGGCGAGCCCGCGCGCCTCGGCGTAGTCGAGCGCCTGCTCCTGGGCCGCCTTGTCGACGGAATAGTGCGAGCCGCTGATCCCGCCCGTTGGCCATGTTTCATCCCGGGGGTGATTCCCGTGAGCGGGGGAGTAGGCGCCGACGGAGGATGCCGCCACGATTCGGGGCACGCCCGCGCGCAGGCAGGCGCGAATCACGCGCCACGTTCCGGCGACGTTGGTGCGCCGGAGCACCGAGCGGTGGCGGTTGGGTTGGATCTGCCACGCGAGGTGTACCACCGCGTCCGCTCCCGCAATCGCCTCGCTGAGGCGGTTGACGAGGAGATTCTCCGCATGGGCGTCGACGACGGGCAAGCTGATATCGATCTGTTCCCAGCGGACCCCGTCGTATGCGGGCGCGGGTGGACGGTGCGGGGGCACGCGGCGCGCAACCCCGACGATCTCGGTCACGGCGGGCTCGTCGTGGAGTGTGTGGAGGAGAGCGGTGCCCGCATTTCCGCTTGCTCCGATGATCGCGATCCGCATGCCAGCCACCCGCCTGCCCTATCGTCCGCCGGAAGGATCAAGCACGACCTTGATCGCGCCGTCGTGCTTGTGCTGAAACATCTCGTAGGCCTCCGGCGCCGACTCCAACGGCAGCCGGTGCGTGCGCAGGTCGAGCACGCTCAGGGGATCGGCCCCGCCGGTCAGTAGCGGCATGATCTCGGGAATCCACCGGTGCACATTCGCCTGCCCCATCCGAAGCGTCACCTGTTTATCGAAAAGGGTGAGCATCGGCATCGGGTCCACCGCCCCGCCATACACCCCGGAGATCGAAATCGTCCCGCCCCGGCGCACCATCGCGATGGCAGAGTGCAACGCGGCGAGCCGGTCGACTCCAGCCGAGGTGAAAACGGACTTCGCGAGCGCGTCGGGCAGCAATCCCGCTACCGTTTGCGCCCCCTGCGCGAAGGGTGATCCGTGTGCCTCCATCCCCACCGCGTCGATCACGCTGTCCGCGCCGCGCCCGGTCGCGTCCCACACCTGCTCCACGACGTCTTCGTCGAGGTCGAGCGTGGTGATCCCGTGTTGCTCCGCGAGCCGGCGGCGTTCGGGCACCGGATCGATTCCGATCACCGTATCGGCGCCCCGAAACGCGGCGATCCGGGCCGCCATCTGCCCGATCGGGCCCAGCCCCAGGACGGCGACGGTGCCGCCGGAGGGGACGCTCGCGTAATCTACGGCCTGCCACGCCGTGGGGAGAACATCTGAAAGGTAGAGATACCGCTCGTCCGGTTCGCCGTCGTCGGGAACGATGACCGGCCCGACGTCGGCATACGGCACGCGTAGGAACTCCGCCTGTCCGCCGGGAACCTGGCCGTAGAGTTTCGTATACCCGAAGAGGGCGGCACCAGTTTCGGGGAGCGCCGGGTCGCGGTTCTTCTTCGCAGTTGTCTCACATTGAGTGTGGAGTCCGCGGGTGCACATCCAGCACTTTCCGCACGCGATGACGAACGGAACGACCACTCGGTCGCCTCGGCGCAGGCCGGTTACCTCGGATCCGACCTCCTCCACGATCCCTATCGCTTCGTGGCCGAGGATGTCGCCGGCGTCGAGGAACGGGCCGAGCACTTTGTACAAGTGCAGGTCGGAGCCGCAGATCGCCGTCGAGGTCACCCGGATTATTGCGTCCGTAGGGTGGATGATGCTCGGATCGGGGCAGTCCTCCACGGAGACGGTCTGCGTGCCTTGCCACGTCAGTGCGCGCATGTGTTACTCCGGTTGGGTGGGGGAGGGCTCGGTGGTCTCATCGTCCTCGCCCTCGGCCTGGGAAGTGCGGGGCCGTTTGCTCGCGAGCTGTTCGGGGTCGGAGTCAGAATCCTCGTGCGGGTCGTACGGCTCTTCGGACGGGGTGGGGTGTTTTTTCTCAGCCATGCCCTCACGGTCTCAAGGCGGGGCAGGCTTGCCTAGTGGGTTGCGGATCCCGGCCAAGAGGGGGAAACTGGGTCGGTTTTCTGGTGGGCGGTGGGCTACCGCGTGAGCAACACGATGCCGCTGAGCACGATGCTTGCCCCGATCAAACGCCGAAGAGGGCGCTCTTCTCGGTAGACGAGCCAGCCGATGAGGGCGCCGAAGATGATGGAGACTTCTCGCACGGGTGCGACGATGGAGATGGGTGCCGTTTTTTGCGCGGTGAGCACGAGGATGTAGCCAAGTGGCCACAACAGCGCGACGGCGATGATCCGCAATGAGTTAGCACGCAGGGCCTGCGCGTGCTGCCGCTTCGCCCGGGTCCGCAGCGCGAATGGGGTGAGAAGGAGGGCCTGAGTTGTGAGCGCGAGCGTGAAATAGGGGAGCGGTTCGAAATTCCAGACGGTGACGGCGCGGTTGTCCCACAGGGTGTAGGAGGCGATCGTGATGCCCGTTGCTACCCCGTAGAGCAGGCCCGGATTGAACCAGTGCACCCGCCGGTTCGCGCCGGTCGCGACGAGGAGGATCCCCGCGAGCACGATGAGCGCGCCCGCAAGCGCGATGGGCTGTGGGCGTTCCCCGATGACTCCTAGAGCGACGATCATCGTCAGTAGTGGCCCCACCCCGCGCGCGGTCGGGTATACGACCCCGAGGTCCCCTTTCGTGTACGCCGTCTGCAGCGTGAGGAGATACCCGACGTGCAGCACGCCGGAAATCACTGGTGCAAGGGCCATGCCTGCGCTTTCCGGCCAGCCGTTGCGATAGAGGAACACCGCCGTGATCGGCAGGAGGAGGGCCGAGGCGACGACGAGGTACGCCCACACGAACACGTACGGGTTGCCCGTGGCCGACTTCGCGATGGCGTTCCAGACCGCGTGCGAGATGGCGGCGATGAGAAGCAGCGCCAGCGCAAAGGGCTCCATGCAACCTTGAGCCTACTGGCCACCGCGTCGATATTTCGCGCAATCGTGCCGCGTACTCACGTTTCCTGGGTGAGTCTCCTCTGGGCGAGTTCGACGCGGGAGGTCGCGCCGGTCTTCGCGTATAGCGAGCCGACGTGGGTCTTGACGGTCGTGATACCAATTCCGAGCGCGCTCGCGATCTGTTTATTGCTCTCTCCGAGCACGAGCCGTTCCCACACCTGCCGCTCCCGCTCCGTCAATTCCGGAAGTGGGGGCGGTGGCTCCGCCGACGTCGAAGCCGCGGTCGACGTTGCCCTCGTATACCGGTCGATCACGCCCGCGGTGATCGCCGGGTCGAGTACGTGCCGGTTCGCCGCGACATGGCGGACCGCGAGTACGAGTTCGGCACCTGACGTCGTCTTTAATAAAAATCCGTGCGCGCCGGCGGCGAGAGCAGAGGAGATGAGATCGTCGGAGTCGAAGGTGGTGAGTACCAGGACGCGCGTCGGGGTTCCGGCGGTGATGCGTTCGGTAGCCCAAATCCCGTCCTTCCCCGGCATACGGAGGTCAACGAGCGCGACGTCGGGGGAATGCTCCACGCACAGGGTGAGCGCTTCGAAGCCGTCCGCCGCATGGCCAACCACCTCGATCCCGGGGTCCGTGCTCAAGATTGCCGCAACTCCGCTCCGCACCGGTTCGTGATCGTCGGCGATGATGACGCGCACTCCTTCAGCCACGGAGACTCCTTTCTGGAAGGACGATCGCGGTGCGCCACGTCGCTCCGCCGCTGAACCCGCCGCTAGGTTCTCCACCAGAATCCTCCCCAAGCCCGGCGCCGGTGCCCGCGATGAGCTCCCCGCCGATGCTTTCGAGCAGCTTCCGCGCCCCCACCAGGCCGGATCCGCCGCTGATCTCCCCGCCGGTAGGCGGTGAGTTCGAAACTGCATTCGAGACGGTCAGCTTTTCTTCGTCAATTTCGACGGAGATGTCTCCGCTGCCGTGCTTCACCGCGTTCGCGATGGCTTCCGTGAGTACGCGGGCGAGGACGCCGGACTGCAATGAGCCGAACGAGGCGAGGCGGTGCTCGAGCGCTGGGCGATCGGGAACCCACGTGAGTTCCCGCCCCGTGGGGAGGAGATGGTCGAGTGTGAGCGTTGCCGGCGCCGCCTCTCCGTCCGCGCCGGGGGCAGCGCTGAGCACGTCGATGAGGTTGCGCAGTTCTGTATGCGCGTGATCGGTGCCGGCCTTCGCCTTCGCGAGTGTTTCAAGAACCTTCATTGCATCGCGCTCGGGCGAGGCGCACAGGAGCTTCGCCGCTTCGATATGTAGTCCCGCCACGGCGATGTGATTGGCGACGAGATCGTGCAGGTCATGGGCGATCCGTTCCTGCAGGTCGACCTGCTCCCGGTAGTGCCGGGCGAGGAGATCGGCACTGGTCCGGGCGCGTTCACTGCGCACGTTCCAACCCCAGATCGCAGATATCGCGATGATCAGTGCCCATTGCGCGCTGAGTTCATAGACCCCGGCCCTGGGTCGGGTGAAGATCAACGTGAGCAAGCATGCGGCGGTGACGACGATCGTCACCTTGAGCGTCAACCGCAGCCGCGCATCCGAACTGTACTTCACGGCGGCATAGATGAGGTCGGTGAATGCGACGATGACGCCCACGGTTCCGCCGTGAAGAACATCGACGACGACGATCGGTACAGCAAGGGCCAGCGTAAGAGTGGGTGCGCGGGAGCGGAACATGGCGAGCACGATGAGGCCCACAAGCGTAAGGACGGCGGCTGTGACGCTCGGTGGGAACACGGCGATGCCGGACCATACCGGATGGATCCCGAGCGCGATCGCCGCGAGACCGACCGCGAGCCAGATCGCCGCAACCGCGAGGTCGCGTTTGACAGACACCATTGCGCTCCTTCTTGCACCAATCTATCGCGGCGCGGCGGGCCACGACCTCATTCGATCGAAGGAGAGCCAAGTAGCCAAGGGGAGGAGGCGCCGTCCATACGCACAACAAACAATGAGGATATGAACATCGTCCTGGTTGGAATCCTGATCAGCGAGATCGGGTTCTGGGTACTTCTCGGCGCTGGGCTCGTTGCCCGCTACCTGCTGCGTAAGAACCGGTTGTCGGCGGTGCTGCTGCTCGGGATGCCCGTGCTCGACGTGGTGCTCTTGACCCTGCTGACGTGGGACATGCTCATCAACGATGCAACCGCGACCTTCAGCCACGGACTCGGCGCCGTTTACCTGGGCTTCACGATCGCGTTCGGGCGCTCAATTATTGCCCGGGTGGACGAGTGGTTCGCCCACCGGTTCGCTTCAGGGCCGCGGCCGGCGACGATCCCCAAGCACGGGCGGCAGCGGGTCAGGCATGAGTGGCGAGAGTGGGGCAAGATGCTCGTTTGCGCCGCAATCTCAGTGGGAGTTCTCGGCGCGATCATCCTCATCGTGAACGATCCCGCACGCACGGAGGAGCTCTACGCCTGGCTCGCCCGGGTAGGGGTGGTGACGGCGGCGTGGTTCTTGGGCTGGCCTGTATGGGCGAGTGTCGAGTACCTGTTTAAAGGCGACCCATCTCCACAAGCAGAACCCCACCCATGATGAGCGCGACGCCGAGGGCCATCACCCACGTGAACGGTTCGTTGAAAAGGAACTTGCCGAGGATCGCCGTCAACGCGACCCCGGCCGCCGTCCAGACGCCGTAGGCGACCGAAAGCGGCATCCCGGCGGAGAGGGAGAGGCTCAGCAACACGAAAGCCACGACGTACCCAGTGGCGACGAGACCGTACCACGCGCGCTGTGAACTGACGGCCATGCGCAGGGAGAGCGCGGCGACCACCTCACAGGCGATGGCGATACCCAGATAGACCCACGCGATCACGTCCGCTCACCTGCTTCGGGATCGTTCGGGCCACGTTCCTCTGGATGTTTCCCGTACTCACCTGGAGGTTTCCCGTACTCACCCGGAGGTGTTCCATACTCGGCCGCAAGGTGCCCATAGCTCAGCGCGGCCGACGCCTTTCGCTTTGCTGCGCCGGAGCCGAGTTCGATGCAGATCACTCCGGCAATGATGAGACCGATACCGGCCCACATCGCGGGAGTGACCGGTTCGTTGAAAATCACCATGGAAGCGACCGCCGTCAGGGCGACGCCGCTCGCTCCCCAGATTCCGTATGCGACGCCGATCCCAATCCCCGCGCGCAGCACGAACGACAGCAGGCCAAACGCCCCCGTGAAGGCCACCGCGACCACGGCGTAAAGCCACGGATAGTCCAGCGCGCCCCGTAATGAGACTGAGCCAGTGACTTCCGTGACGATAGCGATCGCAAGGAACAGATATCCCTGCCGAAAATCTGGTTGGGCCACCGAGCCAGGATAACTGGCGGGGAAGAGGGGCAAAAACTCTGTTGAGGCCTGAGTCCTCGTCCCGCCTGTTGGTCCCGCCCGTTCGTCCATCCGTCGGTCCACCCCGCCCGTCGCTGGACCATTCGGTACGGGCCGTGGCCCAGAGCCAGCTCACCGCAACAGCGGAATTTTGTTCGACTTTCCCACAACCTCTTGCGCGTTAGAACATGCGTGCTATATAATTAGGTATGGCGTACACCGATAAGACCCCAGTTGTCACAGCGCCGTCGGAGGTGCTGGAGGGGTTGGAGGGTGCGCGGGATCAGCTTCGGCTTTTGGAGCAGGGGATGGTTGTCCTCGCCGTCGAATGGGTCAAGCACCATCCGGGCGATGCTGCGGCGCAGATGGACGTTGCGGCCATGTCTAGGAGCGCTTCCAGCGCTTCTGGCGGTCGGTCGGCGGGCGGTGACGCACACGCACGCCGCGCACTTTCTCGATTCGACGATGGGCAGCGAGGCTGGGACGTGCTTGCTGCGATGGGATGCCTCCACTTTGACGATTTTCAGCTTCCCGAATTCGCGATCGCTGCGGGACTAACGGAGTATTCGGCGCGTAAACTCCTGCGAGAATCGCTGATGCTCGTGCATCTCCTGCCGCGCGTTTGGTCGAGAGTTCTCGAAGGTGGCTTGGACGTCTGGAGAGCGCGGGCGCTCGCAGGCGACTGTTGGGACCTACCGCCCGAGGCGATCGAGTTTATTGATGCGCAAATGTCGGATGTAACGGCGCGTGTGACGAAGACGTCACGTGATCGGATCATTACTGAAGCGCGCCGGCGCTTTGAAGCGGCGGAGGAATCCGCCGCGGAGGAGCGGGCGCTGGAAGAGCGTTGCGTCGAGGTTGATGTTCATCGCCAGCAGCATGGAGTAGTGCCATTGTTCGGAGAGCTAGATCTCCCTGATGCGCTTGCTCTCGACGCAGCGCTCGTGGCGGGAGCGCAAGCGCTGAAAGATTTGGGCTCAGATGCCCCGCTCAATGTGCGGCGCTCCTGGGCTCTAGGGGACTTAGCGCGAAGTGCGAGCGGCCACGGCTCGCTGTTTTCGTTCGATGCGACTGGGGGCCCGCACGTGTGCACCTGCACCTGTGCAGATCATTCACACAGTGCAGCACCTGAAATCGCCATCTCTTCACCCGCGGATGCGGATGATGCTGAGGGTGTACGGGGTGCCGCTCCGCCGGGGGGCTCTTGGGTTGCCGCCGGGGCGTTGGGGTCGCTGCCTGAAGGCGCAAAGCGACCCTTCTGGAACGGCAAGGGTGCCTCCCCGCCAAAAGTGAAGCTCTTTATCCACGTTCCTTCACCTGGGGGTGAATCGTGCCCAACCTGCTCTACAGGCACCACTGTGCCCTCAGGCACGGGAGGCGGCGCGCCAGTGGGCGGCAGTGCTCGGGTTGAAGGTAAGGGGATCGCAGGGGCGGTCATTTGCGGGCAAGAAGCGGTCCGCGGGTGGTTTACTCGCCCGACGATGGCGGGAGGGTTCATGCCGCCGCTCACGATCCGATCAGTTCTCAATCTCGATGAGGACGCGGGCACGGATTCCTACACTCCCACCGACCGGATCAGTGACCAGGTCCGGTTGCGGAGCGAGAACTGCATCTTTCCCTTCTGCAACCGACCCGCGTGGTGCTGCGACGTCGACCATGCGGAGCCGTGGAAGCCCAATGGCGACGGAGGTGCGACCTGCACGTGCAACCTCGCCCCGTTGTGTCGCAGTCACCATCGGCTCAAAACGCACTCGGATAACCTCCCAACCGATGAGGAAGCAAGGCCGGCAGGTGAGCATGCCCGCTGGACCTACGTTCACCTCGGCGAGGATGAATACTTCTGGAAGGCCCCGCGAGGCCTCCGATTCATAAAAACTAGGCAGGGTACGTTCGAGGC
>JAJYRV010000071.1 GCA_021793935.1 Actinomycetes bacterium
GCTCCGGTGCTTGCTATGCACCTGCTGCTGCCAGCCCTGACGGTGACGACGTCGTCATAAACGAGATTTACACGCGGGGCGGGAGCGCCAACCAGCCCTTCACCCATAAGTTCGTGGAGTTGTACAACCCGACGGACGCGGCAATTGATCTCGATGGGTGGAGCCTGCAGTACAGGTCGAAGTCGAACACCGGAACCGGCAAGGTGGACCTCGCTGGTGAAATTCCCGCGGGCGGCTTCTACCTTGTGCAAGGGGGATCGAATGCGGATAACGGTGACCCGCTGCCGGAACCGGATGCCGCCGGTGGCGGGCTGAACCCCGCCGCGGGTGCGGGCATGGTGGCCTTGGTAGAGGACGACGAGAACGTGAGTTTTCCTGACGGCGATATCACCCAAGCCGCCGGTATGGACCTGGTGATCGACCTCGTGGGGTACGGTGAGGCGAACGTCTTCGAGGGCGCACAAGCCCCGGTGCCTCCCAATCCGGGCTCGATCGAGCGCGTGGATGGCGAGGACACCGATGACAACTCGGCGGACTTCTCGGGACTGGACTTCCCGACACCGACGAACTCCAACGGGGATACCGCTGCCCCGCCTCCCGATCCTGAGTGCGAACACGTGCCTGAGGAGCGGGTAGAGATCGCCGAAGTCCAAGGTGAAGGCGATGAGACGCCGTTCCTGGACTGCGACGTCACGACCGCCGGAGTCGTCACCGCCGTGTACCCCGAAGGTGGGTTCAACGGCGCCTATATTCAGACGCCCGGCACCGGCGGAGAAATTGACCTCGATGAGCACACTGCCTCCCACGGGATCTTCGTGTACGGTTCTCAGTTCGCCGGGGCGGTCAACCTCGGGGACTACGTGGAAGTCACCGGCGAAGCCACCGAGTATTTCGGCCTCACCCAGGTCGCGTTGCCGGAGTGGAATGTGCTCGATGAAGAGTTCGCCCCGGTCGAACCGGCGTTGATCACCTGGCCAGAAACTGACGAGGAGCGGGAACTCTTCGAGGGGATGCTCATCGATCCGCAGGGTGAGTACACCGTGACCAACCTGCACCAGGCGGAAATGTACGGGGAGATCGGTCTTGCGTTCGGTGATTCGCCGCTGCGCCAGCCCACGGAATACGCGCGGCCGCTCTCGGACGATGCGCTTGCGATAGAAGCGGACAACGAGGCGCGGGCGGTGAGTCTCGACGACGGGTCGAGTTGGAACTACATCAACTTCGACCGGGACTATCACGAGACCCCGATCCCGTACCTCAGCCACGACGCTCCCGTGCGGGTAGGCGCAGCGGTGACGTTCGAGGAACCGGTGATCCTCGACTGGCGTAATGACACGTGGAAGTTCCAACCCACCGGGCAAGCGGTGGGCGACCTCGACGGTTACGAGAACCTCGAGGGGCAGATCTCTGCGCCGGTAACGTTCGAAAACACCCGGGAGCCGGCGCCCGAGGTTGGAGGGGACTTGAGCATCGGAGCGTTCAACGTGCTCAACTACTTCACCGACCTGGGGATTGATGAAGAAGGATGCGGCTTCTACACCGACCGCGAGGGCGAGCCGAGCTCTGCGGACTGGTGCGACGTCCGTGGCGCGTACAGCCAAGACAACCTCGACCGGCAGACGGCGAAGATCGTCGCCGCGATCACCGAGCTCGATGCGGATATCCTCGCGCTCCAAGAAGTTGAGAACACGCTGGAGTTCCCGAATGGAGAAAACGCCCCAGAAGGTGTTCACCCGCGCGACGTGGCGCTCGCCCAACTCGTTGAGGAGCTCAATGACGAAGCGGGCGACGGGGCCTGGGACTACGCCCCCTCCCCGGAGGAATATCCTGACGGCGAGGACGTGATCCGCAACGCGTTCATTTACCAGACGGACGCCGCAGCGCTCGTCGGTGAGTCGGAGATCCTGCTCGATTCGGAAGAGTTCGATAACGCCCGGGAACCGCTCGCGCAGGAATTCACGCTGCTTGATGACGACGGCGACGTCGCCGACGACGCGGAGACGGTCCTGCTGGTGACGACCCACCTGAAGTCGAAAGGATCGGGCAGGAACGAGGAGAATGAGGACCAGGGCGACGGCCAGGCGGCCTCGAATCCCGATCGCATCCGGCAGGCGACGGCAATGGCGGAGTACATCGACGAGCTCGTCGACTCCGGGATGTCGGAGAACGTGTTCATCCTCGGGGACCTGAACTCCTACACGATGGAGGACCCGATGCAGGTGCTCTACGACGGCGGCTACACCGACATCGGCGCGACGATGACGGACGAGAAGACCTATTCCTTCGACGGAATGATCGGGTCCCTCGACCACGTGCTGGCGAACGAGGCCGGTATGAGTCTCGTCGTCGATGCCGACGTGTGGAGCGTGAATGCATACGAGAGCGTCGGGCTGGAGTACAGCCGGTTCAACTACAACGTGGTGCCGCTGTTCCAGGAATCGCCCTACCGCTCCTCCGACCACGCCCCGCTCGTGGTCGGCCTCGAGCTCGCAGCCGAAGAGCCGGACCCGGACCCAGGCGATCCGGACCCGGGTGACCCGGACCCGGGTGATCCGGACCCAGGTGACCCGGACCCAGGTGACCCGGACCCAGGTGATCCGGACCCGGGCGATCCGGACCCGACCGAGTCCGCTCCAACCGAGTCGGAACCGACCGACCCGGGTGCGGGCGGGGGAGGCCCAGATGATGATCGCCTCGACGACACCGGGGTGAGCCTGGGGCCGCTCCTTGCCCTCGGTGGGGCTCTGCTCGCGGCCGGCGCTGGGCTCATGCTCCGCCGCCGGTACCTCGGGTAGCAGCACCCCGGGAACACGACCGCTCACGGAAGGGAGCGTGAAGACCGATGGGGCCCGGCGAACAGATGCGTTCGCCGGGCCCAGTTCGCGGTAGATTATGCAGTGGCGCGCGAAGCACAACGCGCGCTCCGCCAACCATGAGGAAACCGCGTGTCCATCGATACGATTTCAACCGCCGCCGCCACTCCTGATGAAGTTCAACCCTACGAAGAGCTCGGGCTCACCGAAGGGGAATACACCCAGATCCGCCAGATCCTCGGCCGTAGGCCCACCGCCGCGGAACTCGCGATGTACTCGGTGATGTGGGCCGAGCACTGCTCCTACAAATCCTCCAAGCGACACCTCGCCCAGTTCGGAGAAAAGACCACCGAGGAGATGCGCAAGGACCTCCTCGTCGGGATCGGCCAGAACGCCGGCGTCGTCGACATCGGCAACGGGCTCGCCGTCACCTTCAAAGTCGAATCGCACAACAGCCCCAGTTTCATCGACCCGTTCCAAGGCGCCGCCACCGGCGTCGGGGGGATCGTGCGCGACATCATCTCCATGGGCGCCCGGCCCATCGCCGTCATGGATCAGATCCGCGCGGGCGATGTGAACCACCCCGATACCACGCGGGTCATCACCGGGGCCGTCGCGGGCATCAGCCACTACGCCGGGGTCCTCGGCCTGCCGAACATCGGCGGCGAAACTGAATTCGACGCCGCCTACCAGGCGAACCCACTGGTCAACGCGCTCGCCGTCGGGCTCATGCGCCACGAGGACATCCACCTGGCCAACGCTTCCGGAGCGGGGAACAAGGTCGTGCTGTTCGGTTCCCGCACGGGCGGGGACGGCATCGGCGGGGCCTCCGTGCTCTCCTCCGCGGCGCTCGACGACGACGCCCCCAAGCCAAAGATGCAGGTGGGTGACCCGTTCCTGGAAAAACTCATCATCGAATGCTGCATGGAGGCCTTCGCCGGCGACCTCGTCGAAGCGATCCAGGACCTCGGCGCCGCCGGTATCTCGTGCGCGACGAGCGAACTCGCGGCGAACGGAAACTCCGGCATGCACGTGGATCTCGAACACGTGCTGCTGCGGGATGAGGAACTCAACGCCGGCGAGATCCTCATGAGTGAATCCCAGGAGCGGATGATGGCGATCGTGCGCCCGGACAAACTTCCGGCGTTCCTGGAAACGTGTGAGAAATGGGAGGTGGAAGCCGCCGTCATCGGCGAAGTCAACGATTCCCAGCGGCTCACGATCGACCACTTCGGGGAGCGGATCGTCGACGTCGACCCCAAGACCGTCGCCGACGGCGGTCCCGTGTACGACCGCCCGTACTCCCGCCCGAACTGGCAGGACGACCTCAACGCCGACCGCGCAGAAGACCTGCCCCGCCCCACCGGGCCCGCGCAGATCGCCGAACAGATCCGCGCGCTCATCGCGAGCCCGAACCTCGCCGACAAGTCCTGGGTCACCGACCAATACGACTCCTTGGCGCGGGGGAACACCGCGCAGACCTTCCCCGATGACGCCGGCGTGGTCCGGGTGGCCGAAAGCGGGCTGGGGATCGCGCTCGCGGCCGACGCCAACGGCCGGTTCACCAAACTCGACCCGTACACCGGGGCGCAACTCTCCCTCGCGGAGTCCTACCGCAACGTTGCGTGCGCCGGTGCCCGGCCCGTCGCGATCTCCGACTGCCTCAACTTCGGCAACCCCGAGCAACCCGAACCGATGTGGCAGCTCGTGGAAGCGATCACGGGGCTCGCCGATGGCTGCGCGGAACTGGGGATCCCGGTCACCGGTGGAAACGTCTCGCTGTACAACTCGACGAAGAACGACTCGTTGCCCGCCGGGCACATCGACGCCTCGATCAACCCCACTCCGGTGATCGCCACGCTCGGCGTGATCGACGACGTCGCCCGCGCCATCCCCTCGGGCTGGAAGGAGGAGGGGCTCGCCGTCTACCTGCTCGGGGAGACCCGGGAGGAACTGTCGGGTTCGGAGTGGGCGCGGACCATTCACAGCCACCTCGGCGGGGTACCTCCGCAGGTGGATTTCGCCGCCGAGAAACGCCTCGCGGAGGTGCTCATCGCCGCCGGCGCGGACGTGCTGCTCGACTCCGCGCACGACCTATCCGGGGGCGGGCTCGCCCACGCCCTCGTGGAGTGCGTGCTCCGACACGGCACCGGGGTGCGGGTGGTGCTCGACGATCTCCTCGCCCGCGACGGCACCGACCTGGCGACCCTACTGTTCTCCGAGACCGGGGCGCGCGCCGTCGTCTCCGTGCCTCGGAACTTCGAGGACCGTTTCGTGAACCTGTGCCAGGTGCGCGGGCAGACAGCGGCGAAGATCGGCACGACGCAGGGCACCGGGCAGGAGGCGCGCCTGGAGATCCAGGGCGTGTTCGACGCGAGCGCCCAGGAGCTGCGCGCCCTCAGCGCGGGCGTGCTGCCGGCGCTGTTCGGTTAACACCGCGCCGACGCGTTCGGGGGCTCGCACTACCGCGCGAGGTGGGCGCGGTTTACCCTGAGAACCTGACCCGATAGGAAGGCACCGCGTGGACCCCGCACTGAGCTCCGTATTCGACCTCGTCCTCACCCGGAACCCGGGAGAGACGGAGTTTCACCAAGCGGTCCACGAGGTGTTCTCCTGCCTCGGCCCCGTGCTGCGCACCCACCCCCAGTACACCGACGCCGCGGTGTTGGAACGGCTGTGTGAACCCGAGCGGCAGATCATCTTCCGCGTGCCCTGGGTGGACGACGCGGGCAAGATCCACATCAACCGCGGCTTCCGGGTGGAGTTCAACTCCGCGCTCGGGCCGTACAAGGGCGGCCTGCGCTTCCACCCGTCGGTCAACCTGAGCATCATCAAATTCCTCGGCTTCGAGCAGGTGTTCAAGAACGCGCTCACCGGCATGCCGCTGGGCGGGGGCAAGGGCGGCGCGGACTTCGACCCCCGCGGGCGCTCCGATTCCGAAGTGATGCGATTCTGCCAATCCTTCATGACCGAGATGTACCGCCACCTCGGGGAGTACACGGACGTTCCCGCTGGGGACACCGGGGTGGGCACCCGCGAGATCGGCTACCTGTTCGGCCAATACAAGCGGATCACGAACCGGTACGAATCCGGGGTGCTCACCGGTAAGGGCCTCACGTGGGGCGGGTCGCTGCTGCGCACGGAGGCGACGGGCTACGGCACGGTCATGTTCGCCGCCCGCATGCTGCAGACGCGCGGGGAGGACCTCGCGGGCAAACGGGTCATCGTTTCCGGTTCGGGCAACGTGGCGATCTACGCGATCCAAAAGGCGCAGGAACTCGGGGCGCACGTCGTCGCCTTCTCCGACTCCTCCGGCTACGTCATCGACGACGACGGCGTCGACCTCGCCGTGTTGCGGGACGTGAAGGAACGCTGCCGGGGCCGGGTGGCTGACTACTGTGAGCAGCGCTCGGGCGCGCGGCTCGTGCCGGACGGACCGATCTGGCAGGTCCCGTGCGACGTCGCCTTCCCCTGCGCCACGCAGAACGAACTCGACCAGGAGGGGGCCGAACTCCTCGCGGGCAACGGGGTGCGCGCCGTCGTCGAGGGCGCGAACATGCCCACGACCGCCCCCGCGGCCCGCTTCCTCGCCGAGCAGGGCGTGCTGTTCGCCCCGGGGAAGGCCGCGAACGCCGGCGGGGTGGCCACCTCGGCCCTGGAGATGCAACAGAACGCCTCCCGGGACGCGTGGAGCTTCGCCTTCACCGAAGAGCGGTTGGCGGAGATCATGACCGGCATCCACGATCGGTGCCTGCGCACCGCGCAGGAGTACGGCGCGCCGGGGAACTACGCGCTCGGGGCGAACATCGCCGGCTTCACCAAGGTCGCCGACGCCGTCATCGGCCTGGGCGTCATCTAGGCACCGGGGCGCGGGCGATAGAATCACGGCGTGGCACGACGACGAATATCGCCTGCCGATGGGCAGGCCGCGCTGAGCGCGTGGGCGGCCGGCGAGGCGACGGGGGCGCAGACCCGCACCGCGGTACGCTACACGCTCGAGGAGCTCGCCGAAGCGGCGCCGGGGAATTCCGTGGAAGTGCGGGTTCCGCCCGCCGGGGTCACCCAGGTGATCGCGGGGCCGCGGCACACCCGGGGCACCCCGCCGAACACGGTAGAGATGGCGCCGCACGTGTGGCTGCGGCTCGTGACCGGCAAGGCGGCCTGGCAGGAGGAGGTCGCCGCGGGGAACGTGCACGCCTCGGGCACGCGCGCCGAACTCTCCGAACACCTGCCCCTTCCCGGTGCCGTCGCCGCCGCGGGCGGGGATGGGATAACGTCTACATCGTGAAGGAACCTGATTTCGACGCCTCGAGTCTAGAAGATCCCGATGCCGACGCCCACGAATCTCAAGACTCCTCCGATGAGCCCGCGCCGGCTGAGCAGGGGCACGTAGACGACCCCGAGAACTCGGATGGTTCCAGCCTGGAACGGCACGAGGATGAGGTGCTGTACGTCAAGCGCGGGTCGCTGCGACGCCGGCCGAAGTACGGGGTGTTCGGGACGGTCGGCGGGCTCATCGGGCTCATCGCCGGGTTGGTGCTCGCGCAGGTCGGGGCGATTCCGGCGGACCAGGACTACACCCGGGTCGACCTGTCCATCGTGCTGGTGGGGATCGGCGTGCCCGTGGGGATCTTCATCGCGCTCGCGATCGGGCTGTTCCTCGACCGCCGCAAATAGCCCGCAGCCGCAATCTATGGGATCATGAACACCGTGCTAACTGGTGATCCAGGTGACCGATCCACGTTCCACCATCCCGCGCCAGGCCCCGCCCCGGCCGCAGGCGCTGGCGCACCCGGCGCCGCGATGAGCGATGCGCCGAAGGACGAATGCGGCGTTTTCGGACTGTGGGCCCCGGGCGAGGAGGTCGCCAAACTCGCCTACTTCGGGCTGTACGCCCTGCAACACCGCGGGCAGGAATCGGCGGGGATCGCCACCTCCAACGGGGAGAAGATCCTCGTCTACAAGGACATGGGGCTCGTGTCCCAGGTCTTCGACGACCCCTCCCTGCGCGCACTCACCGGCCACATCGCCGTCGGGCACACCCGTTACGCGATGAACGGGCCGGCCACCTGGGAGAACGCGCAACCCACCCTCGGCCCCACCGCGGGGGGCACGATCGCGCTCGGCCACAACGGCCGGCTCACCAACGCCCCCGAACTTCGGCGCCTCGCCAAAGACCTCGGGCGCACCGTCCAGGAAGGGGGCCGGGGCGCCTCGGACGCGGCGCACATGGTCGCGCTGTTCGAGGGCCAGGAGGGGGACTCCCTCTTCGACACCGCCGCCCGGATGCTCCCACGCGTCGAAGGGGCCTACTCGATCGTGTTCATGGACGAACACACCCTGTACGCCGCCCGCGATCCCTACGGCGTGCGCCCCCTCGTGCTCGGCCGCCTGGAACGGGGCTGGGCCGTGGCCTCCGAAACCGCGGCCCTCGACATCATCGGCGCGTCCTTCGTGCGGGAGATCGAACCCGGGGAGCTCATCGCCATCGACGAGAACGGGGTGCGGACGGCGAATTTCGCCGCCCCGACCCCCAAAGGGTGCGTCTTCGAATACGTCTACCTCGCCCGCCCCGACACGACGATCGCCGGCCGCTCGGTGAACTCCTCCCGGGTGCTCATGGGCCGAAAACTCGCCCAGGAACACCCCGCCGAGGCGGACCTCGTCATTCCCGTACCCGAATCCGGCACTCCCGCCGCGATCGGTTACGCAACCGAATCGGGCGTCCCGTTCG
>JAJYRV010000072.1 GCA_021793935.1 Actinomycetes bacterium
CACCTGCGGTGAGAACATCGGCGATCGCGGTTCCCATATTCCCTTTGCCGAAGATTGTTGCCTTGGTCATATCGCTGTCCTTTCTCGCGTCGACGTAGCGACGCCTGTGGAGATGATGTGCGCCCGAGATTCACTTTCCCAGACAAGTAACATCATGCACGACCTTACTGTCCCAGTCAAGTAATTCTGCTAGGCTGACGCCATGAACGATGAATCAGTGCCGTGGTTGAACGCGTCTGAGGCCGCAGCGTGGGTGTCTTTGGTGACGATGTCTGAGTGGCTGCAGCCGGCGCTCGATATCCAGCTGCAGCGCGATGCCGGGATCACCCACTTCGAGTACGGAGTGCTCTCCACGCTGTCCGAGGCACCCGGGCGCAAGCTCCCACTTGCCCGACTCGCCGCGCTCGCCAACAGCACGTACTCCCGGTTGTCCAAGGCGGTGAACCGCTTTGCCGAGCAGGGCTGGGTACAGCGTCAACCCGACCCCGAGGACGGGCGCACCACTCTGGCGATACTCACGGATCTGGGCATGGAGAAGGTCGTCGCCACTGCTCCGGGTCACGTTCGACGGGTACGGGAGCTGGTTTTCAACAACCTCTCCACTGAAGAAGTCGAGCATCTGGGCAGCATTGCCAACAAGATCGCCACCGCTGTCGGGCCGCAAGGCGCGTGCGCATCAAAGCTGACCTAGACCAACACCCACGGCAATTGATGCGCACGGGCAACCGACACTCCTCCCCCACGCTGAATTTTCCGAACTAGGCGACCCGCAGAGGCACAGACTTCGGCAGAACTCCTCTCCATAAATGGCGACCCGATATGAACGCAAACCAAAAAGGTAAAGGGAATCATGACAATCGCAATCACAGGAGCAACCGGACATCTCGGCGGAGAAATTATCGAGGAGTTGCTCCGACTTGGAACTTCCAGCAACAGCATCGTCCCCGTGATCCGGAACAAGGCGAAAGCAGCTACGTTCGCTCGCCGGGGAATGTCTCCCCGGATCGCGTCCTATGAAGACCATGGGGCACTACGAAACGCCTTCGACGGCGCGAGAGAGATGGTGCTCATCTCGTCACCCGTGCTCAACAACGCCATTCGAGTCCAACAGCTGCACAACGCCGTAACAGCTGCCCACTCCGTCGGCGTCAAGCACCTGATCTACATCGGACTAGCAGCCCCAGAAAAACAGGCGTTCGGCCTGGAAGAGGTCGAACTAGCCACCGAGTACCTGATTCGCGCCCTTGGAGTTCCGTTCACCTTCATACGCAACGGGGTCTACTTCGACGAGCTGCGAAGCGAATTGGAGATCGCCGCAAAAACCGGCGTACTGCCATCAGCCACCGGCAATCAGCCACTGAACTGGGCCCTCCGCCGAGACATGGCATGTGCCGTAGCAGCGGTTCTTCACCAAAAGGGCCACGAATGGAAAACTTACGAACTCACCGCAGCCCAGGCTTTCACCTACGACGATCTCGCCACCGCCTTGAGCCAAACCACCGGCCGCCGCGTCACTCATCACCAAACCGACCCCGCCTCAGCTGTGCGCGCCCTGACCGACAGCGGCATGCCATCAGAACATGCCTCAACAATAGTGGAAGACTTTCAGACCCCCATCGCTCACAGGAAATTCACCGACCACAACGACACACTCACAGACTTCACCGGACGCCCGACCGACCCGGCCACTTCCATCCGTACACTCTTTCGGTGAGCACCGCCTGTCTGACGGAAAAAGGGCTTATTCTCGCTGTCAGGACCGAATATTGAACGTTGAGTTGCAGTCAAACCACACGAAACACGAGCAGAGCTCCGTCGGCGTTTCAACTTCAGTCTTCGGCTGCGCACTCACAACGACTGTTGTGGGAACCAAGGGCCGGCGGCGTTCGCCACTGTGGGCACGAGCAGACACGCCCACACCGATCGCCGACCGTGCGCCTGTGGTCTGACGCACCCTAGAAGCTCGTGCGCGGACCGCGTGGATCGTTGCTCCTCAAAAGGCGACCTCGCGCACTGATTGCCGTGAGCCGCACCCAGGAAGATATAGCTTCTATTCACTGCTCGGCCTCAACGCCGGCAAACGTGCGATACACGGGAGAGCAGCCACACGCATCGCGGTTCCACGGAGCCACCTGCGAGACTCGAACTCGCGACCTACTGTTTACAAGACAGTTGCTCTACCAACTGAGCTAAGGTGGCGGTCCCGGACTCTCACCGGGCCAGCGGGCGGGTCACCCGGACCTGCCCACTGGGTATTGTGCCAGAGGTTCGGCGCTGAGGAGAACCTCGCTCAGCCGCCGACCCGTTCGGTCAGCGCACCGGGAACGGTCCAGTCGAAGGAGTCATCGACCTTGCCGTCGAACGCGACCGATGGGGTCGCCTTCATGCCGTCCCGTTGCGCCTGCTGGCGGGCGGTGTCGACCCATTCGATGTATGCGCCGTCGGAGAATTTCGCCGTGACGTCCCCGCTGACCCCGACCGATTCAGCGATCTCGCCGATCTCGTCATCGGTGTAGCCTTCGGCGCCGGGCTGGTTGGCGAACAGCGCCTCCATGAATTCAAGGGCGTGTTCGGGGGAGTTCTCGACGACCTCGACGAACGCGTTCGCCGCGCGCGTGGAATAGCCGGTGAGATCGCCGGAGCTGTCGAGAATGTTCACGGGGTGGTACACGATCGTTGCCGTGCCGCTCTCCGCGAGCTCCCGGATCTCATCCGCGTTCGCCTCGTCGAATGCCGCGCAGGCGGGGCACAAGAAGTCCGCGTACACCCCGATCACCGGGGCGTCGTCGTTCTCCACCCCCGCCGCGGCATCGGGGCCGCCGAACGGGATTCCGCCATGTAGATCGGCGCTCGCCGGCGTCGCGCCGTCGAAATCGCTGAGGACGGTCTTCTGCGATTCCTTCACGAGCATGTATCCCACGCCCACGAGGGCGATCACGACGACGGCGATCACTCCGATGAGGATGTTTCGGGTCCGGTTATCGCTCGCCGCTTGTTTGGCCGCGATCCGCTCGGCTTCCTTCCGGGCAGTCTCGCGCCGATTGTTGTTCTTTTTAGACATTACAGATGCTTTCTAAGTTCCGGGGAAATGGCGTTCGTTTATGCAGCGCACGGATTCACAGCGCTGCGGCCACCCAGGGCGGCCCCCGCCGCCACGGTACCCAGATGCTGACACGGTGCCCGAAGGGCTGCGCGGCGGGAACCGGGGAGAGCCGGATATTCAACGGGCTCTTCGCCGTCGGCACTAGCGGCGCGATGAGCCGGGCGACCGCTTCGGCGAACCGGTGCACCCACTCCGCGGCCTGCGTTCCTAACGCTGCCACGAGCACGTGAATGAGGGTGGTGATGATCGCGGCGGCGAGGAGGAGGGCCATCGCGGAGTCGACGGCCTCTGGGAGACCGACCGTTGCCGACGGGCAGGACGGCACCGCGCGCATCATCGCCCCGTGCGTCGCGAGGAAACCCACGACCCCGTGCGCGCGGACGCAACCGCCGATCCCGGCCCCGCTGGCGAGCGCGTAGGCGGTCACGGGCCACGCCGCTGCGCCGGCGGCGATGAGCGCCCCGGGGCGGGAAAGGAAGCGCGGCACGGTTTTCACCCCGTTAGGATACTCCGGAAAAATCGACGCTGGGCGGTTCCGGTAACGGGGCCCACGTGAGGGAACCATCGGCGAGGGCGAGCATGGCGACGACGAGGATCCCTGCGATGACGAGCCACACACCGGTGGCTCTGGCTCCGCCGACGCCGAGGATCATTCGGGTCCCTTCCCGGGAGTAGGAGGAGGGCGGCAGCCACCAGAACACGAAGGTCACTAACGCGAGCGCGGCCGGCCCGGCGAGGAACGCGTCGGCTTGGGATACGAGGATCCAGCCCACTGCGCCAAGGAACACGCCGAGGAGGAGACCGGGCACCGACCGAAGTGCACCCAGGAGCACATGGATCGGGCTCGTGAGCAACAGCAGCACGACATCGCGGCGCCGCCGCCCGTACCAGTTGCGCCGTTTGCGCAGCTCCCGGCCCGCGGAACCGATCGTGGCGGTGAGGAGCACCCCGGCGACGAACGCCACGAGAGCCGCCCCGGGCCACACCAATCCGATCGACACCAGGGCGACCCAGAGCCCGAACGTTGCCAGCGTGCGCGGCCGGGGCGGGCGCACGGACATCGCGGGCGGCTGGGCGGGCAGGTCCGGCCACGCCTCGACCACGCTCTGCCGGGCCGGGTCCTGGGGGCCGAGTCCGGGGGGCGGCGGGTGACTGCCCGGTGGATACACGGGCGGGCGGGCGGGGGCTGCCCCCGGCATCGCCGTTGTCGGGGGCAACGCCGGGTGCCGCGCGGGCGCGGGCGGCGATGGCGAGGCCGGCGGAGCCGACGGCGCGGGGGCGGGCAGCTCCAGCACGGGCACCGGCGAGCCACTCGCGACGGCGCTGAGGACGTCAATGACCTGCGCGGGTGCGATCCGCGCCTCCGGTTTCGGCGCGAGGGCGTAGGTGAGGGCGGCCGCGACCGGCTCCGGTACTCCCTCGACGTCGACCCGGCCCGCTTCGGCGCGGGTGAGCACCGCCGTGAGCGGACCCGATCCGAACGGCGGGCGGCCGGTCGCGGCGAAGACGAGGAGGGCGGCCCAGCCCCACCAGTCACCGAGTTCGTCCGGGGCGGCCCCGCTGAGCACGACGGGATCGACGTAGCCGGGAGTCCCAGTGACGAGGCCGGTGCGGGTGAGCCGGGTGTCATCGAGGATCTGGGAGATCCCGAAATCGATGAGGACGGGGCCTGAATCGGTGAGCATGACATTGCCCGGCTTCAGGTCCCGGTGGACCACGCCGACGTTGTGGATCGAGGTGAGCGCCGCGGCGAGCCCCGTGGCGAGGCTCGCGAGTTCGACCTCGTCGAGCGGGCCGTGTTGGGCAACGGAATCGGCGAGATCCTGCCCCTCGATGAGTTCGGTGACGATGAACGCCTGCGGCGCGTCGAGTTCGGCGTCGAGAACCTGAGCCACCTGGGCGCCCTTGACCCGGTGCAGGGTCGCCACCTCGCGGCGCAGGCGCGTGCGAACGTCGTAATCACCGGCGAGCCCGGGATGCAGGACCTTGATGGCGACCTTGCGTTCCTCGGCGTCGACCCCGGAGTAAACGGTGCCCATGCCCCCCGATCCGAGGATGTCGAGGATCGAGTAACCGGGGATGTCCGGTAGCGGAGCAGGCTGGGCATTCATCGCCTCTAACGGTACCGCTTCGGCCCCTGCCCGCGCGCGGATGAGCGGGAAGTTCCACAAGTTGCCCACACCGTTTTCAAACCTTTTCACACCCGCGATTGAAGCTCATTGCCCGGCGCTGGCAGGGCCTTTAGACGCGCCGGAACGAGGCGATCATTCCTCACGCGGAAATCCCCCGGGCGCTATGGTGAGCCGTATGAAGCAGCAAGATTTCGTCGTCGTCGCGAACCGCCTGCCGGTCAACGCGCACACCGACGAGGATGGTTCCACCACGTTTGAACGCGCCCCCGGGGGCCTGGTCACCGCCCTCGCGCCCATGATGTCGAGCGAGGGCGGGGCATGGGTCGGATGGGCGGGCACCCCCGACGAGGAATTCGCACCGTTCTCCGATGACGGTATCGACATGGTGCCGGTGCCTCTGGCCGCGGAAGAGGTGCATACCTACTACGAAGGTTTTTCCAACACGACCCTGTGGCCGCTGTACCACGACGTCATCGTCGACCCGGAGTACCACCGGGAATGGTGGACGACGTATCGGGCGGTGAACGAACGGTTCGCCGAGGCCGCCGCGCGCGCGGCCGCGCCGGGCGCCACGGTGTGGGTGCACGACTACCAACTCCAGCTCGTGCCGAACCTCCTGCGCAGCGCGCGCCCGGACCTGAAGATCGGGTTCTTCCTGCACATCCCGTTCCCGCCCAAGGAACTGTTCGGGCAGCTTTCCTGGCGCCGCGACATCCTGGAAGGGTTGCTCGGCTCGGATCTCGTGGGCTTCCAACGGGCGGGGGATGCGGATAATTTCCTTCGCTCGGTGCGCCAGTACACCGGGCTCCACTCCCGCGGCCAGGTCGTGGCGATCCCCTCCTCGGGCCGCACCGTGCGGGCCGGGGCGTTCCCCATCTCGTTGGACTCCCGGGAATTCAACGCCCTCTCCCGCTCCCGGGCGACCCTCGAGCGTGCCCAGCAGATCCGCGAGGACCTGGGTAACCCGAAGAAGGTGCTGCTGGGGGTGGACCGGCTCGACTACACCAAGGGGATCCGGCACCGGTTGAAGGCCTACGGCGAACTGTTCACCGAGGGGCGCCTGCAGGCGGGGGAGGTTGCCCTCGTGCAGGTCGCGAGCCCGAGCCGGGAGAAGGTCGAGGAGTACATCCACCTGCGCAGCGAGGTGGAGGAGACCGTGGGCCGGATCAACGGTGATTACGGTGAACTGGGGATGCCGGTGATCCACTACCTGCACCAGTCCTACCCGGCCGAGGAGATGGCGGCGCTGTTCCGCGCTGCCGACGTCATGCTCGTGACCTCCCTACGCGATGGGATGAACCTCGTCGCCAAAGAGTACGTCGCGGCCCGCGGGGACCTCGACGGCGCCCTCATCCTCAGCGAATTCACCGGAGCTGCCGACGAGCTCACCCAGGCGCTCCTCGTCAATCCCCACGATATCGAGCAGATAAAATCTCAGATCATGACCGCGCTGGGGATGCAGCGCGAGGAGCGGCGCACCCGGATGCGCGCGATGCGGCGCCGGGTGCTCACCAACGACGTGCAGCACTGGGCGAACTCCTTCCTGCGCTCCCTCAAGCGGCAGGCCCAGACCCGCCCGGACGGCCCCGGGCAGCAGGAGGGCAGGCAATGACCGCGCCCACGCCGGGGGTGGACCCCACCCGCCTCGACCCGTACGTCGTCGTCGCCCTGGAAAAACTCGCCGCTCGTGAATCCGCGCTCATCGCTCTGGATTTCGATGGCTGCCTCGCCCCGCTCGTCGACGACCCCGCCGAGGCCCGGCCCCTGCCCGAAGCCGCGGCGGCACTCGAGGAACTGAGCACCGCGCCGGATCTCGATCTCGCGCTGATCTCCGGGCGCCCCGCCGCGGACCTCATCGACCTCGCCACCCCGCCTGCGAACACGTGGATCATCGGCAGCCACGGGGCCGAGATCGGGCGGGTCGACGCCGAGGGGCACTTCCACCAGGAAGACTTCGCACTCGACCCGGCCGAGGCGGAGCTGTTGGAGGTGGTGACGGCGCAGCTCACCGAGATCGCCCGCGCCCACGCGCACGTGTGGGTGGAGCACAAACCAGCGGCGGCCGTCCTCCACACCCGCCAAGCCCCACCGGAGATCGGTGCGGCCGCCCGGGCCGCCGCGCTGGCCGGGCCCGCCGCCCTCGATGGGGTGCACCCGATCGAGGGGAACGAGGTCGTGGAGATCGCCGTCGTCGCCGCGACCAAGGGCAAGGCCCTCACGAAACTGCGGGCCGATGTCGAGGAGCGCCGAGGCGGATCGGTGACGGTCCTGTACGCCGGTGATGACGTGACCGACGAGACCGCCCTCGCCACCCTGAAATTCTCCGACGTCGGGATCAAGGTCGGGCATGCGACGACGGTGGCGCGGTTCTGGGTGACCGACCCGCCCGCGATGGCGGCGGCGCTGCGCGTGTACGTACACCAGCGCCGGCGGCGGGCGAACCGGGCCGAAACGGCACCGGGCGATGGTGCCGCGGACTGCTAGGTCCCGTGTGCTCGGTACCACTTTTTCTGTGGCAGAATTGTTCCAGCTCGCACCGCGGGCCGTGTCAGAAGGATCTGGCACCTTCACAACGGATCGTCCGGCACGTACCTGCCGGTGAAGGGAAAAACTGTGGCATCAGTAACGTATGAAACTGCCTCCCGGATCTACCCGGGAACCGAACGTCCGGCGGTCGACTCCCTCGACCTCGAGATCGCCGACGGGGAATTCCTCGTTCTCGTCGGCCCCTCGGGCTGCGGGAAATCTACTTCGCTGCGGATGCTCGCCGGATTGGAGGACGTCAACACCGGTCGCATCCTCATCGGGGACCGCGACGTCACCGACGTCCAACCCAAGGACCGCGACATCGCGATGGTGTTCCAGAACTATGCGCTCTACCCCCACATGTCGGTGGCCGACAACATGGGTTTCGCGCTGAAGATCGCCGGCAAGCCGAAAGCGGAGATCCGCGAGCGGGTGGAAGAGGCCGCGAAGATCCTCGACCTGACCGAGTACCTTGACCGCAAACCCAAGGCCCTCTCCGGTGGTCAGCGCCAGCGGGTGGCGATGGGCCGGGCGATCGTCCGCAATCCCCAGGTGTTCCTCATGGACGAGCCGCTGTCGAACCTGGATGCGAAGCTGCGTGTGCAGACCCGCACCCAGATCGCCTCGCTGCAGCGCCGCCTGGGCGTCACGACCGTGTACGTGAC
>JAJYRV010000073.1 GCA_021793935.1 Actinomycetes bacterium
CTCGTGGCGCTCCCCGGGGTGGGCAGGAAGACGGCGAACGTGGTGCTCGGTACTGCGTTCGGGATCCCGGGAATCACCGTCGACACCCACGTGGGTAGGGTCGTTCGGCGGCTCGGGTGGACATCGGCAACCGACCCGGTGAAGGTCGAGTTCGAACTTATGGACCTCTTCGATGAGGACCGCTGGATCATGCTCAACCATCACCTTATCTTCCATGGCCGCCGGTGCTGCTTTGCCCGCAAACCGTTGTGCGAGGAGTGCCCGATCGCCCAGTATTGCCCCGCATATCCCACGGGAGAGCCCCCGGCCACGCCCAAGTCCCGCGGGCGCAAGCGGGCCGCGCGCTGACGCCGCGCACTGACCTAGCCAATTTTTGTGCTTCTCCCGCTCTTCTGCGCCTGCTGAGTACGTGGTCCCGCGGGCGAAAGCCACATCAGCCCCGCATTCGCTCGCCAATAGGGGCGAAACGGGGCTCGGCCCGTAGGTTCAACTACCTACGGGCCGAGCCTTGCCGTCGAGTCTTCTACCCGAGCCGAACTGTCGGGGAGATCAGCTGCCCAGGCCTGCCTGGATCTGATCCATTACCGAGCTGTCGGCGAGCGTGGTCACATCCCCGACTGGGCGGTTTTCTGCGACGTCGCGCAGGAGACGGCGCATGATCTTGCCCGACCGGGTCTTGGGAAGTTCAGCGACGACGAGGATGGAACGTGGGCGCGCGATCGGCCCGATCTCCTTCGCGACATGCGAACGGAGAGCGGCGACGACTTCTTCGCCGCCCTCGCCTGCTTCTTCCAGAGCTTCCTGGCGAAGGATCACGAATGCGACGACGGCCTGGCCGGTCGTGTCATCGCTCGCCCCGACGACGGCGGCTTCCGCCACCCACTCGTGGGAGACGAGCGCCGACTCGATCTCTGTCGTCGAGAGCCGGTGCCCGGAGACGTTCATGACGTCGTCAACGCGCCCGAGGATCCAGATGTCGCCGTCGTCGTCATACTTGGCACCGTCTCCAGCGAAGTAGACCCCTTCGTAACGGGACCAATACTCGTCGTGGAAACGCTGATCGTCGCCCCATACGCCGCGGAGCATCGCCGGCCACGGGTCTTGGATGACGAGGAATCCGCCCCCGCCCGGGCCGACGTCGTTGCCTTCCTCGTCCCAGATGTTCGCGGTCGTGCCGGGGATCGGAACCTGGCAGGCGCCGGGCTTGGCCTTGGTCACGCCGGGGAGTTGGGAGATCATGATCGCCCCGGTCTCCGTTTGCCACCAGGTGTCCACGACGGGCACGCGGTCGTGACCGATGACGCGGCGGTACCATACCCACGCCTCGGGGTTGATCGGCTCGCCGACGCTGCCGAGCAGCTTCAGGGAGGACAGGTCGTATTCGGCCGGGATGTCCTCGCCCCACTTCATCATGGTGCGGATCGCGGTGGGCGCGGTGTACAGGATCGTGACCCCGTACTTCTGCACGATCTCCCACCAACGGCCCTTGTGTGGGGTGTCCGGGGTGCCTTCGTACAATACCTGAGTGGCTCCGTTGATGAGGGGCCCGTAGGTGACGTAGGAGTGGCCCGTGACCCAGCCGATATCGGCGGTGCACCAGTACACGTCCGTTTCCGGCTTGAGGTCGAAGACCGCCGAGTGGGTGAAGGCCACCTGGGTGAGGTACCCGCCGGTGGTGTGCAGCACGCCCTTGGGCTTGCCCGTGGTGCCCGAGGTATATAGAACGAACAGGGGGTGTTCCGCGGGCACGGGAATGGCTTCGTGCTCGGCGTCTGCGGCCTCAATGAGGTCGTGCCACCACTTGTCCCGGCCATCAACAAAATTGATCTCCTGGCCGGTGCGGCGGACGACCACGACGTGTTCGACGGGGTTGTCATCGTGGTCGAGGGCGGCGTCCACCGCGGGCTTAAGCGAGCTTGGCTTACCCCGGCGGTAACCTCCGTCGGCAGTGATGACGACGCGAGCATCGGCGTCGACAATCCGTGAGTGGAGCGCGTCGGCGGAGAATCCCCCGAAGACGACGGAGTGGGGGGCACCGATCCGCGCGCATGCGAGCATCGCGGCGATTGCCTCGGGGATCATCGGCAAGTAGATCGCAACGCGGTCGCCGGTCTTCACCCCGAGCGAGGTGAGCATGTTCGCGGCCTTCTTCACCTCCGCGAGGAGTTCGGCGTAGGTGATCTGCCGGGAATCGCCCGGTTCGCCTTCGAAAAGCAGCGCGACCCGGTCCCCACGCCCTTCCTTCACATGGCGGTCGAGGGCGTTGTAGGTGGCGTTGAGCTTGCCGTCGGCAAACCACTGCGCCTTCGGGGCCTGCGACCAATCGAGAACCTCGGTGAATGGGGTTTCCCAGTCGAGGAAGGCGCGCGCTTGGTCGGCCCAGAACTGCAGCCTGTCCGCACGCGCTTTCTCGTAAACATCCGGCTTAAAGTTCGCATTTGCGGCGAACTCTTCCGAAGGCGGGAACCTGCGTTCCTCGGTGAGAAGGTTCGCCAATGCGGGGTTGGACTGCTCTGTCATGAGAACTCCTGACGGCATAACTTGGTAAACGTCACTGTCCAGCCTAGAACGAAATGTTCCCGTGCGTAACCGGGATCACGGGCTGAGACTCGGAGCGCCCGGATTATCCCTCGAGTGCGATTTTCGTGCGTTCCTCCCGGCGGCCCTGCCGCCGCGCCCCGTGGGAGACGACCCCGACCATGATGAGCACGAGCCCGTATAGGGCCATTCGCCCGGTCTCCAAGGTAGCGCTCAGATGCTCGACGACGTTGATGCCGAATTGGCCGAGCCGGCCGAAGTATTCCGTCGAGGTACGTAGAACATCGGCTCCCTCCCCGGGGAAGATCAAGAACGCGAGCCCGAGGGCGAGGAACACCGACCCCATCACGATCGAGCCGATCGAGGACCACCGTGCGGCGAGGAGAAAAATGAACACGGCGAGCAACCCGAGACCGAACTCGATGTAGGCCGCGATCGTGATCGGTTGGCTCTGGGAACTCGCCCATTCGATCCGGGCCCCGCCATCGGTGAACAGGTACCAGGCAACGGGGGCGAACACGAGGGTGATGAGCACCGTCCACCAGTGTGCCGCCGCGCGGGAGAGGGAGGCCTCCTGGAACCCTTCAAAGTCGTCATGCTCCTGCGGTGGCTGAGCAGCGTGGGCGGTTGCGGGCAGCTGCGTCGTCGCGGGGAACGGGCCCTGACCGACGGCGGGTTGTGGACCCGTGCCGCTCACTTGCCCATCGGAGAACGCGGGTGAAGCAGGGGAAGCGGGGATCGGTGTGACGACGGGGGGTGGGGCGTCGGCCCCTTCCTCTTGTTCTGCTACCGGGTCCGCGGAGAACGTCTGCGTTGCCGGTTCACCGGGGGTGCCTTCCGCGGGGTCGGGGTCTCCCGGTTCGGAACTCCCGAACCGCCGGGCGCGTTGCTCACGTAGCGCCGCATCCTCTTCCGCGGAGGGGTACGCCTGTTCAGGAGCCGGGGGCCACGGGGCAGGCGCAGCTAGTGCGTCGTCGCCGGGGGCAGGTGAGGTGACAGGTTCGGCGGGAGCCCCCACGGGTTCAGCCGGCGGGTCAGTGGGCATAGCCGGCGCCGCGCTGGGCGGTTGCTCTGGGACGCCGCTCGTACTGTCGCTGCCGCCTAGCCCATAGTCAGCGTTTGAACCGGAGTTGCCCGCAGCGGGCTGCCCAGTAGGCGGGTCCCATGGGGAGGGGGCCGCCGAATCCGGGTCGCGCACCGGAGGAACCTGGGCGGAATCGCCAACTTCCTTTGCGGTTTCTGGCTCCTGATCAGACGGAGTCTGCTCAGGGTTGAGATTCTCCTGACTCATGTTTCCTCCTGTGACGTCCTGCGTGCCACGCTATCGCCGACGCGGCGCGGCGTCAGGAACGGCACGCCGAAATCGGCGATTCACAAGCGGGCGGGCCGCCGCGAGTGGGAGATCCACATTCGCCGGACTTTCCACACCGGCCCAGCCCGTCGGCCCCGGGGGTTGCGCGTTGAGGCAGGGTTGGGGGAAACCAGGAGGTGCAATGGTTCCCGTAGCGCTTCGAAGCGAGGACCCGCGGTTGATCGAGACCGTCCGTAGCGTCCTCGCCGTGAGTTCCATTCCGCTCGCGGTCTTCCCGGAATCGACGATCGAACCAGTTGCTGCGGGGCTCGCCCTGGACACCGGGTCCAGCGATCCCACCTGGCGTACGCTTGCGCGGCGCTACGCCGAGGTGTGCCTGCGGGATGCGGAGGAGCCGCACGAGGGCGCGCTGGTGCTCCCGCACGCGGCAGAAGAGCTCCTCGGACTCGCCCGGGCGGCGAACCGGGTGCTGCGCGCCCGCGTCGTGGGGATCGTCGGCGCGGCGGGCGGGGTCGGCGCCTCAGTGTTCGCCGCAACGTTGGCGCGAGCGGGAGCCGAGGCGGGTTTGACGACCGCCCTAGTCGAAGGGGCCGGGAATCCGGCGCTCACCTCGCTGCTGGGAATGGTGTATTCGCCGGGACTGCGGTGGCCCGACCTTCACGCTGCGGGTGCCGAGCCGGGCCACCTCACCGCGTCACTGCCCCGGTGGGAGAACGTGCGCCTCCTCCTTGGCGACGACCGCCCCAGCCCGGGCATGGCAACATCCGAAGCGGTACTCACTGCGGTGGCACAGACGCACGATCTAGTGATTCTGGATCTGCAACGCCAAGACGTCGCCAACGGCGTGACGAAACGCTGGTGCGATGCCGTGCTCGTAGTCACCACCTGCAGCGTCGCCGCGGCGAGCGCAACGCGGGCGCTCTGCGCCACGCTCACTACCGAAGACGTGCACCTCGTTGTCCGAGGCCCCTCCAAGGGCGGACTCAGCGCGGCGGAACTCGCCGAATCAGCGCAGGCGCAGGTGCTGACGTACATGCGAGCAGAGCGCTCCCTGCCCGCGGGGCTGGAGCGAGGACTTCGGCCGGGGGATCACCGGCGCGGGCCGCTGCTACGTGCCGCCCGCAGCACGCTTGAAGAGTTGGGAGCAGTCGAAGCATGAGCGTCGTCGATCATGCCCGCGAGCGGATCCTCGCCGGAGCGGATGTCACGTCGGCGGTCCGAGAGGCAACGGCGAACCGGGAACCGCCCTGGCAGGCCCTCATGCAAGTACTCGCCGAGGTGCATGGCGCGGGGCAGGCGATCCAACCGTTGCTCGATGACCCCGCCGTAACCGACGTTCTTATTAACGGTGACGACGACGTGTGGATCGATGCGGGCAAAGGGTTACGGAAGGTCCTCAACACGGTGGACGCGCGTGCCCTCGCCCTGCGGCTCGCCACCCTCGCGGGAAAACGGCTGGACAACGCCGCGCCGATCGTTGATGGCCGCCTTCCCGACGGCACCCGTTTGCACGCGGTCCTGCCTCCGCTCGTGCACGGTTCAGCACACATCAGCCTGCGGCGCCAGGCGAGGCATCGCATCGGCTGGGAGGAGTTGCGGAGCTCCGGCTTCCTCACGCCGGAGTTCGCGGAAGTCATCGACCAGCTCATCCGAACCCGAGCGAACCTTCTCGTCTCCGGGGCGGGCGGCGCAGGAAAGACTACCCTCGTCGCCGCCGCCCTCGGGCGGGTCCCACCTCAAGAACGCATCGTCATCATCGAAGAAGCAGTGGAACTCATGCCCGCCCACCCGCACCTGGTGCACTTGCAAAGCAGAACTGCGAACGTCCAAGGGGTCGGTGGGATCGGACTCGCCTCCTTGGTCCGAGCCGCGATGCGGATGCGCCCGGACCGCCTCGTTCTGGGCGAGTGCCGAGGAGAGGAGGTGCGGGAGATGCTCTCAGGATTCAACACCGGGCACGACGGCGGGTGGGCAACGATCCACGCGAACACCGCCGAAGACGTACCCGCCCGCCTCGTTGCGCTCGGGGCGCTCGCGCACATGGAGCCGAGAACGGTGGAACTGCAGGCCCAAGCCGGCCTTGATGCGGTGATCCACGTGCAACGGCGCCGCGGCGTTCGGGAAGTCGACCACATCGGCGTGGTGAGCAAAACGGGCCCGCTCGTGGTACGCCCCGCGCTTACGCGCGACCCGAAGGCGCGCGAGGAAACCGCCGCCGGCCCGGGCTGGGCAGACCTCGCCCGCAAACTCGATCAAGGAATTTGATGTTCGGGTTAGCCCTCCTTTGCATGTCCGCCGCGGCAGCGCTGTGGGTGCGGCCCGCGACCGCGTCGCGGGGGTCTTCGCAGCACCCCCGATCTCGCGGGGCTGCCATGCGGGGCTCGACATCCCGCAGGCGCATCAGCTTCCGGAGCTGGCGCGGCTTCCAACGCGGCTCTGAGCGGGACGAGGCCGCAAAGATCGGCGCGGCGCTCACCTCCGTGGCGGCGCGTCTGCGCGCGGGGCAATCCCCGACCGAAGCGTGGCGGGCCGCAGCCAAACAGCTGCCCAGTGGGGCCGGGAAGGAGATGGAAATTCTCGCGGATGGCCCAGCCGCAGATTCTGGTGCGCGGGCCGAGAGGAACCTCAGCCAGACTAGCGGTGCCTTGCATGCCGCCCGAGCGGCCACCGAACTCGCCCACGATCTCGGGGCGGAACTCGCCCCCGTTCTGGAAACATGCGCCGCCGGGATCGAAGAATCCGCGCGGGCCGAGGCGGAACGAACAGCGGCTTTCGCCGCTCCACGTGCGACGGCGAGACTGCTACTTGCGCTGCCCCTCGCGGGGATCGTCATCGGCTCGCTGATGGGCGCCGGTCCGGTCCGGCTGTTCGTATCCAGCGTCTGGGGCGCCTTACTCGTCGTCACCGCGGGGGTGCTCCTCCTACTCGGCAGAGTTTGGATCCAGCGGCTTCTCCAGCGGGCACAAAGCGCCGAATTGGGAGCGACATGACCGCGGTCATAACCGTGCTCCTCACCGGCGCGGCGTGGGCTCTCACTCAGCCGCCGCCGGTGACCCCACGGTTTCCTCCTCCCGGACCTGCCCACCCGCCTCGCGGGATCGACCTCGCGGTCGTGTGTGACCTGCTTTGCGTCGCGCTGCGCGCTGGTGCGTCCCTGCCCCGTGCTTGCCAGGCCGTTGGCGACGTGTCCGGGGCCGGTCACGGAAGGCGGCTTCGCCGAGCGGCGAAGGCGCTTCACCTCGGTTCCTCTTGGGAGGAGGCGTGGCAGGGGCACGTGTTGGGCGAGGTGCTCGCCCCCGCCTGGAGTGACGGCGCAGTCCCGACCCCACTGCTGGAGCAGTTGGCCCGGTCGATCCGCGCGAACCGCAAGGCGATCGCAAAGGCTGCCGCCGCCCGGTTGTCGGTGCAACTCGTCCTACCCGTGGGACTGTGCCTGCTGCCTGCCTTCATCCTTGTGGGTGTGGTGCCGGTTCTTGTGAGCGGCTCGCTGCGGATCTTGGGATAGATCCACACGCGCCGCTTCCTCCACAATTCGCGCGCCCGTGGGAACACCACCGCGGCAAGCGCGTGAGTGTGAAGGTGGGAAATCCCCACCCCGTCGATGACGGTTAGTTTTGAATTGGAGAGTCAACGGTGAACAGACGGATTGCCGCGTTACGTGCGCGGCTTGCGCTTATCAAACAGACGGCAGAGGCCGGGATGGCGACGGCTGAATACGCGATTGCCACTCTTGCTGCTGCTGGGTTTGCTGGCTTGTTGTATGTGATCTTGAAGTCGGACCAAGTCCGCGGCTTCCTCGTGAACATCATCAATCAAGCCTTAACGGTTGGGTAAGCGTGTTGACGGCGGGTGATTCGCGCGGTGAGACTGCGGGCGGTGAGGCAGGCACGGTCACCGCTGAGTTCGCTGTCGGGTTGCCCGCCGTCGTCGCCACCGTTCTTCTTGTGCTCGGGGTTCTCCTCGCGGGCACCACGTATATCGAATGTCAAGAGGCTGCCCGCGCCGGCGCCCGGGAAGCGATGTTGCACTCCTCCGCGGAGGAAGCGAGGCAAGCGGCGCAGGTTGTCGCAGGGGAGCGCGCGGCGGTGAGCGTGAGTATTGATGGGAGCTGGGCCACGGTGAAGGTTGAGAAATCGATCCTCGTCAGCGGCTTGCCAATCCGGGTCTCCGCCCGGATGCGGGCGCCCGTGGAAGGCGCGAGCGTGCAGGGCCGCCCAGCAAAGGGAACGTGATGGGAGGGGGTAGGGGAACCGGCCGCAACGTGGGTGGCTCACTGCCGCGCGACGCGAATAGCGGTGAGCAGGAGCGGGGCAGCGGCACGGTCATCACACTGGCTCTGATCGGGGCGCTCCTCGCGATCGGGGTAGCGCTCGCGGTCGCTGCCGGGGAACTCACTGCGAAGAGCTACGCTCAGGGAGTCGCAGACATCAGCGCTCTTGCCGCGGCACAAGTGGGTGCGTGCACAGGAGCGACGCAGGTGCTCGCGAATAACCCCGGCCGCGGGCTGGAGCTCGCGCGGTGCGAAGTGCGGGAAGGG
>JAJYRV010000074.1 GCA_021793935.1 Actinomycetes bacterium
CCCGCCTTCTTCGCCTCCTCCTCCGGCGTGGGGGCACGGCTCGCCGCGCACATCGTGGTGTTTTTCGCGGGCCTCCTCCTCGTCCTGGTCCCGCTCGGGCTCGGCGCGAGCGCGATCGGTGCATTCTTCACCTCCAACCGTTCGATCCTCATCTGGCTCGCCGGGATCGTCATCGTCGCATTCGGCGTCATGCAGATCTTCGGGTGGGGTTTTGATCTCCAACGCTTGCTGCCGCAGTCCGCGGCGAACGCCGCCGCCTCCCGCGCCGGGCTCGCCCGCGCCTTCCTCCTGGGCATCAGCTCCGGGGTGGCGGGGTTCTGCGCGGGGCCGATCCTCGGCGCCGTGCTCACGCTTGCCGCCGCGAGCGGCTCGATGTTGACCGGAGGGTTCCTCATGGTCTTCTATGCCGCCGGCATGGTCACCCCGCTGCTCGTTCTCGTCCTGCTCTGGCACCGCACCGGGATCCGCAACTCCGCTCGGGGCCGCACCTTCTCCCTCGCCGGGCGCACGTTCCACACCACGTCCTTACTCACGGGCGCGCTGCTCATCGCCGTCGGGATAATTTTCATCGCGACCAACGGGCTCGTCTCGTTGCCGGAGCTCGTCAGCCTGGAGACCCAGTCCGCGTGGCAATCCGGTGCGCAAGGACTGGGCACGACGGCGCAGATCGTCGCCGTGCTCGGGCTCGCCGCCATCGCGCTCGTGTTGTGGTGGTGGTGGCCGCGCGAGCAGACCTCGAGCGTCACCCAACACTCACCCCACTCCCGCGAAGGAGGGCAGCGATGAAGCACCGGCGAAGTCGCGCCGTCGTGGCCGCCCTGATCTCCGTAGCCATCCTCGCCAGCTGTTCATCGGAAGAGGAACTGCCCGAACCGGAGCGGGCGGTGCATTCGGTGAACAGGTCGCTGCCCGAGGTGGAGGTGGAGCAGCTTTCGCTCCCCTTTGCGTTCCAGGAGCTGCCGGCGTTCACCCTCCCCTTCGAGGACATCCCCCGAAGCGCCGACGGCATCCTGTTCGGTCTTCACGAGGTGGGCGGCGTGCTGGAGTTTTCCGCCGTGAGCACCGACGGCGAGGTTCTTTGGACCACCGAGCGGCCCGCATCCTGCTCGGGGTTCACGCTTTCGGCGATCGGGGAGACGCCGATCGCCGTGTTGACCGACGTCGAGTCCACGGACGACGCGCTCGCCCAAGTGACCGCGAGCGCCTACGACCTTCGCACCGGGGAACTCCAATGGGGGCCCGTCCCGGTGGCGGGGGCGTGGCAGGGGCCCGGAACGGTGTTCGCCGAAGCGGCGCCCGCCTCCGCGATGGGGGAGACCGGGCAGCGACAGGTGCTCGATCCCGCCTCCGGGGAACCGGTGGAGACCGATGGGCACGTGATCGGGGAGTTCGACGGCACGATCCTCAGCCAGTCCGACGCCGGTGGCGAGGCGACGATCACGGCCGAAGGCGAGCAGGAGTGGGAGGTTCCGCTCGCGGAGCTGGGTGCCGACGACGCGGGCTCGGCGGACTCGGTCGTGAAGCCGCTCCCGGGGCAGTCGCGCCCACCGGGGTTCGTGCTGCTGGGGAGCGACGATTCCTCCGAAGCGGCCCTGGTCGACCTCAGCAATGGTGAGGTCATCTCTCCTCGGGCCACGTCCGCGTCATGGGATCCCGCTGCCGAGATGCTCATCTTCACGGAGCCCGGAACGCTCGGCGGCTACACCTCGGAGGGGCCCGCGTGGAACCGGGAGCTCGCCGAAGGGCTGCGGATCGCCGCGAGCGGCGGCGTGCTCACCTATCTCCGCTCCGATACCGCGGTGCAGGTGATCAACGCGGTCACCGGGGAGGACGCCGTCGGCTATGACCCCGAAGCGACGAACTACGCGATTCCCTCCCTCGTGACCGCCGACGGGGCGGCGGTGTTCAACCTCGAGGACCTCACCCTGATCGGCACTCACGAGGGGCCGTAGGGCCGTTCAGCGGTTGCGCACGAGGAGGCGCAGGTCCTGCGCCCGCGACACCGCTTCGCGCCGGTTCGACACCCCGAGTTCCCGATAGATGTGGGAGAGGTGGGTCTTCACGGTCGAGGTGGAAAGGTACAACCGTTGCGCGATGATCTTCAACTGCACCCCGCTGGCGAGCTCGCGCAACAGCACGAGTTGGTTGGGTGTGAGCGCGTTCGGCTTCCCCTCGGCGATGAGCTGGGTGTTCACCATCGCGAGGAGTTGCGGCACCTCCTGGGCCACTTCACGAAGTTCGTGAGCTGCCATGAGCGTGAACGGGGAGAACACCGCGCATTCTTCCGCGAGGGTGACCGCCTGGTGCAACGCCTCGCTCGCGAGGCCCGGCCGGCCGAGCCGATGGGAGGCGATCGTTCTCGAAAGAAGGATCGACAACCACGGCCGGGGCAGGAGCCGCACTTCTTTAGGGGCGCGGGAGCTGAGTTCCAGCACTCGCGCGTATTCGCCGTCCAGGACGTACTGGCGCGCGAGTCCGGCCTGGGCCCACACCCACGCGTCCGTTGCATCGGTCGCGACGGGCCGGTGGCGGTCGAGCTCCCCCCGGGCGGGTAGCGAGAACCCCAACTCCCGCAGCGCGCTGCGCTCCCAGGCATCGAGGGGTGCGTACGGGGGGTGTGGCACGTACAGCGGATCACGTTCGAGCCAGGCCTTCTTGAACGAGCGCGCGAGGGGGTCCTCGGCGGGGAGGTTGACCCGCTCGAGGAGTTGGCTGAAGAAGTTCATCAGCGCCCGTCGGGCTGCACGGGGATGGTTTCCGCGGGAATCCGGAGGGGAGATCGGTCCCGCGTCCTCCGCGAGGATCGCGGTGACCAAGCCCATCACCGCGGTGGTGAAGCGGGTTTCGCTCGGCCCGCCCACCGGAACGGAGTCGAGCCAACGGCGCGAGGGTTCGGTGTAGCCCAGGAGAGCGAGGCAGAGGGCGATTCCGATCCGGACCTCGCTGCGGATCCGGCCCCCGGCCGCGCACGCGGCGTTCCCGCGCCAGAAGGCGTACAGCGCGGTCGAGGGCATGCCGTAGAACACCTGCACCCAGCCCCACTCGTTGAAGTGCGCCGCGCCGTGGCCGGTTTCGGTGGCCTTTGCCCCGTCAACCTGGTGGAGGAACGTCGAGGTGAGGAGCACCCGCGCCGATCTCAGCGCGGCACCCGGTTCCAGGTCGGCGAGGAACTGCCTCAGCCCGTCCCCGTCCGCGCTCGGGCCGGGCACCTGGGTGAGCGCGATCTGCAGCAGATCCGGGCAGGTCAACAGATAGCTTCCCCAATGTGCCCGCACCGCTTTCTCGACCACGGCCGGATGGCGAGAAGCGACGCCGTGCCAGAGGGCTTGGCGCCGGTTCCCGGTCCGCAAATGCCACTCGCTCAGCCGGGCGTGCACGCAGCGGTGGGTTTCGGGTGAGTGGGCAAAAAGGATCTTCGTCGCTGCTGCCCGCATGAACGGTGAAGAACGGTACTGCCCGTCCTGGCTCGCGCGGGGGAGCAGTGGGCAGTCACCGTCCTCTCCGAAGCGGGCGAGGTACCCCGGTTCGTATTCCTCACCGAGGATGAAGGTCGCCATCTCCTCGGTGACCGGGTCAGAGATGCTCAGGCTCAGGTCGCGGAGCTTTTCAGCGTGGGTATAGGAGTCGTGGAAGATCTCGTCGAAGAAGTACGTTCCCGCGTTCCAGTCCGGTTCCTTGCCATACAGCATCCCGGTGAGAACGGCAGCGATCATCGCCGGCCACCCCTGGGTCTGCTCGGCGATCTCCTGTGCCTGCTCGAGGGAGATGCGGATCTGCAGGCTCCGGGCGAGTTCATCGACTTCGGCCGGGCTGAATCGGAGGCATCGGGTGGTGACTTCCGCGCCGAACTCGGGTGATCGGCGCAGGGCGTCGATGGCGCCGGTGAGGCGCATGAGAACCAGCACGTGCACCTCGGGGTGCTCGGCGAGGACGTCGGTGAGTACGTCCGCGAGCTCCTGGCCATCAACTCGTTCGCTCTGATCGATCACCAGCATCACCCGGCGCCGGGAGCCCCCGGTTCCGGCAGCGTTGCTCTCGCTGGCCCGCACCCCCGCCTCCCGCAACGCCGTCTCGAGGCGGCGGCCGAGGGTCCCAGGGCGTTCCCCGCGGCAGATTCCCACCCATACGGGCAGCGACCGCGCCCGCCGAGTGGCCCACCACGCGCCGATGGTTGATTTGCCGAAACCTCGCGCTGCTCGGAGCACGTGGATCCGCCCCCTGTGGAGAGCGCCGTTTGAAGTTTTTTCGGAACAACGACCCCGCCGGGGAATCGGGGCACCCCATACCGGGCACCGTTGCCGCCGCTCATTGCCGACATTGCGACCTTCCATCCGCGGCGACACCACTGTCGCCAACACCATTGATCACGCGGGACCGCAAGTCTAGCGTCTAGGAATTGCTTTTTCTAGACCTTAGATTAATGAAGGTGCTCGATCGCCTCGGCGCGGTTCGTGACCTGCAGCTTTCGGTAGATCGCCTGGACGTGGGTCTTAACGGTGTTGATGGAAAGGTCGAGGGCTTCGGCGACGGCGCTGGGCCCGGGAAGGTGCGACAGGGACCGAAGGATCTGCACCTCCCGGGGGGTGAGATCCCCGATCCTTGCCGTGCGCTCACCACCGGCGCCCTTCACCGGCCACATCTCCAGCACCGTCTCGTCCTCAGCCGCGAGGGCGGCGAAGAGATAGTAGGGGAGAATCGCGAGTGCCCGGGCGTGGTCACCGCCCTTGACCGCGTGAATCGCTCGCTCGAAATGTTTCTCAGCAGACGCGAAGTCACCGAGGCCGTGTGCGGCGCTGGCGAGGATCACGTCTCGTTCGACCACGAGGCGGGGAAACTGGGTGAGCGAATCCTCCACCTGCGCGGCGAGCCGCATCGCTTCACCGAAATCGTTGTTCGCAAGCGCCAGGCGGGCGTGGGAGATTGTTGCGCTATCGGTCGGCGCGAGCCGGTTGGCTAACTCTCGAGCAATGGGCAGCATGTCGGCCCTGATGAGCAGCTCGACGAGGGCGTTGATGAGAACCGTTTCGCTCACCGAACCGCGGGTGAGGTATCGCAATGCGGAACGTAGGTCGTTGATGAGCGCAAGGACCTCCTCCTGGCTGCCATAGAGCGAACCGTGCCGGGCCCGGGCGAAGGTGATCAGCGCCCACATCACGTCGCGATATTTCGGCTCCGGGATCCGCGCCAGCATCTCCCCGGCCGCCTCCGCTCCCGCGTCGACGCGGGACATCGCGGCCGCGAAACCGTAACTTGTCTCGGCGAACAGCGGCGGCGGCGCCTGCCCCTCACCACGCAACCTTTCGCCGTCCTCAATCCAGGCTTGGGCGAGATAGATCTCACCCTGATACGCATGCATCGCAGCGATGACGCTCGCGGCGAGGTGCGCGAGGGGGGCGCGGTCGGGCGCCTGCTGGGCGCGCAACCAGCTCTGGTTGAGCACGTAGACGGCCGTGTCCATCTGGCCGCTGCTCGCGGCGTTGAGCCCCCACACCAGGAACACCATGGCCTCATCGATCTCCGCGGTCTCGCTCATGCCGAGCCGGGCGAGCAGGTCACCGACGCTTCCGGCGTCTTCCTCTCCGGACCAGGTTCCGTACCCTTCGCGGGCTTGGGGGAGGCCGCGCCCCTCAGCGAACACCGCCCGCGCGTACGCGCTACTGTCACGGACCCGGGAGGGCAGCTGCCGGACCATTTCGTAGGTGAGATCCGATTGGTAGGTCACGAGCGCGAGAAATTCGGTATGCAGCACGTCCACCGCGGCGTCCCAATCCCCCGCCGAGACGGCGTGCTGGAGCAGCTGGATCGGGTCACGAGCGCCGCCGTGGAGTTTCGCGAGTACCTCGTGGGCCTCTTGTGCGGCCTCGGGATACTCCTCACGCATCATCTCGAACAGGCCCCGTTTGATCGCGCGGGGAAACTCGTAGTCCGCAGTGTCGGGGATCCGGCGCAGCAACCCGAGGCTATAGGCGGCCCGAAGGTGGTGGGCGCCGAGCCCGTCATCGGTGAGTGCCCGGGTGATTTCCGCCGTCAACTCCTCGGCGACGCATGCCCGCATCACGAACCGGCGCAGCGCCGGATCATCGGCGTCCCGCAGAACCGCATCGAGGTAGTTCATCATCGCCGGCAGGCTCAGATCCGGCTCCTCTTCGGTGAGTGAGGCGTGGTTGAGGCTCACTCTCAGGAGGGCGGGCCAGCCCGCTACGCCGTCGGTGAGGGAGACGGCACGGTTCCGGCTCATTCTCACCCCGAGCCCCGTTGCGAGCGCCAGCAACCGCTGCGAGTCCAGCGCGAGCTCTCGGGGCCCGACGATCGTGGTGGGAAGCGCCATCGCGCCCAGCGTTTCGATCGGGCGGAGTACTCGGCCCACGACGATGAGGAACACGTGGCTGAAACGGCGAATGATTTCGATCAGATGCTCATCCAACTCCCGAACGTTCCCGTCCGCGCCGGCAAGGTGGAAGTTGTCGATGATGATCAGGCGTTTCTTCTCATCAGCGGCCAGGGCTGCCATGATCCCTTCCGGGCCCAGCTCGGGATCGTCGAACACTGCGGCCGTCAATTCGGCCCAGAAGCTGTCTTCTTCCCGGCATCGCTTCGAAAGCGAGAGGTAGTGGACCGCCTCGACGGGCAGGTCCGCCTCGAGCCAGGCGGAAATGAGCGCCGTCTTTCCATACCCGCGCGGGGCGCGGACGATCGTCAGGGGCGGTAGGCCCTTGGCGACGGCGTCACGAAGCGCATCGGAGAGTTGCACGTCGCTCGCGATCCGGGGCAGGGTGCGGGCGACGCTAGGAAACTCCCCGATTACGCTGCTCGCCACCGCGGCCCCCTTCGTTGGTCCCTGCCTGTACCTGCTACGGTACCGCGAGCTCAAGGGGTCGTTGCGCCGAATAGTCTGGGGCGCAGCGTCATTTCAGGGAGGACCGAAGGGATCGCGATATGTCAGTAGCGCCCGCGTTGATCAGAGCAACATCGCGGCCCACGATGTAGAAGTCGATTCCTTCACGTGCCCAGAATGCTACGTCGGAGACACGCCCGGCCGTATCGAGCCCTACGAGGATCCCGTTTGCTCTGGCAGCGCGAATTACTTCTCGGATGGCGCTCGTCAGTAGTTCGGAGGCTGCGAAATCCGTCCGGCCGATTCCAAGGGATATCGAGAGGTCGTTCTGACCGATGTAGAGGCCATCTACGCCGTCCGTTGCGGCTATGTCCGAGACGTTCGCCAGTGCTTGAGCGGTCTCGATCATCGCAATACAGCGGACGTGGGCGTTCGCCTGTTGGGGTTCGTGTTGCTCTCTCACTTCCGCCCATTGCGGGCCCCAGCTGCGCTCCCCATCCGGGGGATATCGGCAGCTTCGGGCAGCTCGTGCGGCATCTGCACCGTCATTCACCAACGGCACGAGGACTCCTCCGGCCCCGAGATCAAGTGCCCGCATGATCAGGTCTGGGGCATTCCACGCCACGCGTACTAGGCACGGGGTCTGAGTTTGGGTGGCGGTGTTCAGCAGCGCTGGTAGATCGGAGGTATCCGCGTAGCCGTGTTGGAGGTCAACACATACGAAGTCGTGGTCGGAATTGGCGAGAATCTGCAGGACGACCGGATCCTTCAAGGAGCTCCAGACGCCGAATTGCGGCATACCCCCGGTAAGCATGGGGGACGGGTATCTCGTCAATCTTTCCTTCAATTCTTATCCAACGCAGCCCGGGCTTTCGTCAAACCTCAATAACGCCCGACGGCCGCCAGGATGGTCTGTTCGATTTCTTTGGTGGGCGCCGGCATGCTCATTCGATCGGCCCACTCTCCCCCTACCCGTGCGGCGAGGCCGATTTTTAGAAATCGGATGTTCGGACCAGTCAGAGCGACAAGGCGCGCTACCTCACTTTGAAGTTCGCTGTAGTCATCTCCTCGGTCGATCCGGGCAGAGAGGTCGGCGAACAGTTCGGGAAATACGCTGGAGACGCCGGAGACAACCCCGGTCCCGCCGAGGCCGATCACGTGTGGAAGAGTAGCGTCGTTGCCCGAATATAGCTCCTGGCCTTCGGAAAGGACTTCGGCGTAGGTTTCCAGGGCATCGCTCGCCGCACCCGAGAGCTTGACACCGACAACACCCGGCAGCGCAAGAATCTCCTTGAGAACCTCCGGGGCGACCTCGATACCAGTGCGTTCCGGGAATAGGTAGGCGTAGAGCTGTTGCTCAGGGGCCGCGGCGAGGGTTTCACGATAGAAATCTACGAGGCCCCCATCGTCGGTGGGAAGATAATAGGGAGTGATGAGTGCGGTGCGACGGATCCCT
>JAJYRV010000075.1 GCA_021793935.1 Actinomycetes bacterium
TCGCAAGCAACGGTGAGCCGGTTCTGCCGAGTGTTCGACCTCGACGGGTATTCGGAGCTCCGGCTCGCGCTCGCGGCCGAACAGGGACGCTCCGCCCCACCCCGGGCCGAGGGTGATATCGCCGAGGGCGATGACCTCGCCTCGGTCGTGCGGAAGATCGCCCAGTTGGACGCGCAGGCCGTGGTAGACACCGCGCACCTGTTGGACCTGGAGAACCTGAGCGGGGCGATCGACGCCTTATCCCGCGCCCACCGCACGTGTATCTACGCGGTCGGCGCATCCGCCGTCGTCGCCGCCGACCTCGCCCAGAAGCTCACTCGGATCGGCAGGGGAGCGTTCGCCTACGGTGACGCGCACATGGGGATCACCTCCGCTGCCGTTCTCGGGCCTGAGGACGTGGCCGTCGCGTTCTCTCACAGCGGAACGACGGCGGATACGTGCGCGATGCTCCTCACCGCTAAGGATCAGGGAGCGGTGACGATCGCCGTCACCAATAATGCCTCCTCACCGCTGGCCCGAATGGCCGATCACACCCTGTTGACCGCGGCGCATGAGGCGGTGTTCCGCTCGGGGGCGACCGCCTCCCGGTTGGCGCAGCTCGTCGTCGTCGATTGCATGTTCGTGGGGCTCGCGCAAGCAACGTTCGCCCAGTCCCAGACCGCGCTGGAGGCGACCTACCGCGCGGTGCGGCAACGGGGCATCTCGCCTGGGAAGACCGAGGAGAAGGACGGATCTGCGGCGCCCGGATGACTCGGCGACCGCCCGTGTGGCAAGACACGCGCCTTCGGCACTGGCGGATCCGGCATCGGTAGTGTGCAATGGATGGGTAGCCCAGGCGAGAGGAAGTAAGAACTGATGAGTCGTGTTGGAGAAGGTGCTGACCTGCTCACGTGCTCCTTTTGTGGCAAGTCCCAAAAGCAGACGAAGCGGCTGATCGCCGGGCGCGGCGTTTATATCTGTGTGGAATGCATCGAGCTCTGCAACGAAATCATCGCCGAGGAACTCGCTGAGGACACCGAAACCGAGATCGTCGAACTGCCCAAGCCGCGGGAGATCTACGAACACCTCCAGGAATACGTGGTGGGTCAGGAGCGCGCGAAACAGTCCCTCGCCGTCGCCGTCTACAACCACTACAAGCGGGTGCGTGCCGACGGGAAATTCCCCGCCGAGGACGAGGTGGAACTCGCGAAATCGAACGTGCTCCTCATCGGACCCACCGGGTGCGGGAAGACCTACCTCGCGCAGACCCTCGCCAAGCGGCTCAACGTGCCCTTCGCGCTCGTGGATGCGACCGCTCTCACCGAGGCGGGATATGTCGGGGAGGACGTGGAGAATATCCTCCTGAAGCTCCTGCAGGCCGCCGACGGTGACGTCGAACGCGCGGAAACGGGGATCATCTACATCGATGAGATCGACAAGATCTCCCGCAAGAGCGAAAACCCCTCGATCACCCGGGACGTCTCCGGGGAAGGGGTGCAGCAGGCGCTGCTGAAGATCCTCGAGGGAACCCAAGCCTCGCTGCCGCCCCAGGGTGGGCGCAAACACCCCCACCAGGACTTCATCACCCTCGACACGACGAACGTGCTGTTCATCGTCGCCGGTGCTTTCGCCGGGTTGGACGAGATCATCTCCTCCCGTTCGGGGCGGCGCGGCATCGGCTTCGGTGCGTCGCTGCAGAGCGCGGATACGACCGACGTGATCGACGACGTCATGCCCGAGGACCTCCTGAAATTCGGGCTCATCCCCGAGTTCATCGGTCGGCTGCCCGTGCTCACCACGGTCTCTCCGCTGGACAAGGACGCGCTCGTATCGATCCTCACCGAACCACGCAACGCGCTCATCCGCCAGTACCAGCGGATGTTCGAGATGGACGGGGTGGAACTGGAATTCACCGAAGAAGCAGTAGCGGCCGTCGCTGACCAAGCGCTCCTGCGCGGCACCGGCGCGCGCGGGCTGCGGGCCATCCTCGAAGAGGTCCTGCAGGGGATCATGTTCGATGTGCCCTCCCGCGACGACGTCGCCCGCGTCGTCATCACGCCCGACGTGGTACTCGAGAACGTCAACCCGACGATCGTTCCTCACGAGGACGCCAAACGCGAGACCCGGGAGAAGAGCGCGTAATGACTGCCCCGGAATCTGTACCGGAGCTGGTTCGCATCCGCGGGAGCATCGACAACATCGACGCCGCGCTCGTGCACCTGCTGGCCGAACGGTTCAAATGCACGAAGGAGGTGGGCGAGCTCAAGGCCCGCACCGGCCTTCCCCCTTCCGATCCGCGCCGGGAAGAGCAGCAGATCGCCCGGCTGCGCACCCTCGCTGAAAACTCCGGACTCGACCCGGTGTTCGCGGAGAAGTTCCTCAATTTCATCGTCGCTGAAGTGATCCGCCACCACGAAGACATCGCGGGCGCGAGAGGATAGTGGGGGTCATCTGGCGTGCGGCCGGGGCCGCCGTTTCGCCATCTGAGAGGGTGTGTTGCACGCCGTTTGAGGCGTGTGCTAATCTCCCTCACCAAGTGCACATGGGAGTGACTTCCAGAGTCCGTGGTCGACATTACGTCACCTCCGGGGCGGGACTTAGAAGACCTCAATTCGGTTACCGCCTCCCTCCCGATTCAATCGGAAGGTGTCATTAGTGGTTGCATTTGCGGAGTCGGTTCTCAACGACGAGGCCGAGCGGTGTGAAGATGAGGTGTTGCTGAATCTGTGGCACCCGCTCGGGTATGCCAGCGATTGGGCGGTGGGCGATCCCAACGAGGACAAACTTCTGGGCTTTCCCCTCGAGGTGACGCGGGTATCCGAATCATCGTTTGAGGTTGTCTCGCCGGCAGAAGGCGGACGCGAGCTTCCGACGCTTCAACGGTTCGGTTACCTGTGGACCTCGCTCGGAAACCCTCGCCCGTTATTCGATATACCTGAATCGCAAGAGGAAGACCGCCGGAAGGTCCATGCCGGGACCATTGATGTTCGAATCTCCGCCGGACGTGCGATGGAGAACTTCTTGGACATGGGGCATTTTCCTTTTGTCCATGAGGGAGTTCTCGGGACCGAGCCCAGGACGGAGGTGAAAGACTACAACGTCGCTTCTTCCGTCGAGGAGATTGAGATTCTCGCGACCGACTGCCTCTTCTATCAGCCCAAGGCAGCGGGGTCGAGCACTCAGGGAGCCGAGGTTGAATACGCCTACCGGGTGATGCATCCCAACTGCGCGGCGCTGTTCAAATCGAGCCCGAACAGCGCTGATCGCCTCGATGTCATCACGCTGTTCATCCAGCCGTTGAACCAAGAGCACATCCGGGCACATATGTGGCTGTGTCTACTGGACGACGAGAGCCCGGAGTGGGCGCTCAAACGCTTCCAAATGGATATCTTCGGCCACGATAAACCGATCCTGGAAAACCAGCTCCCCAAGCGGCTCCCACTGGACCCCCGCGCGGAGACTCCGATCAGAGCAGATAAGACTGCAGTAGCGTACCGGCGCATGTTATCGCAGCTCGGTGTTCGGTACGGGGTTATCCCCGGCGCGATGAAGGGGGCGCGCTGAATGGCCACCGCCGATATCCTTACTATCGCCTCGGACCTCTGGCATCCCGTCGCTTCTATTTCCGACCTGGCATACCGGCACGTGTATCAGGGGGAGCTCCTCGGTCAAGAACTCGCGATTTGGAAAGCCGACGATGATTTCATAAATGTTTGGGAGAACCGGTGTTTACACCGAGGTGTTCGGCTCTCTATCGGCCAGAACGATGGTCGTGAATTGAAGTGCCAATACCATGGTTGGAAATACGCCAACCGAACAGCAGACTGCATCTATATTCCCGCCCATCCTGCGGATGCCCCGCCCCGCACGATCTCCAATAGGACCTACCAGGTCAGGCTTGCCTCGGGATTGGTCTGGACGACGACGGGGCAGCCTGCCACCGAACCCCTCGAGACCCACAGCACGATGGCGGCCCGGCCCATGCCGGTCTCGGGGCGGCCGGAGGATGTCGTTCGGGTACTGCTCGATTCGCCGCCTTCGCTCGAGTCGCCGGGCAGCTCGACGGCGGTTCAGGTGAGCGATTTTGCGGTCGAGGTTCCAGGCGCCGGTGTCTTCTTCGTCCAGCCCGTCAACTCCGACTGCTCGGTGATCCGCGGTGTTATCGATTCTCGAATCCAGCCGGAAGACCCACTTGCCCGGATCCGACTCCTGGCGCGAGTGGACACCGAACTCACTCGCGTCAGGAAGCACGCCCAAGAGCTGTCCACCCGGGCGCCCGTGCGGCCGCGAATCTCCCCGTCCTACGAGCCGGTTGCCGCGGAACTTGCGTCGATGCCCGAAACGACGGACAACCGGGAACTGCCCACCCGTGTTCAGGTGGCCGAGGTATGGGATTGCGCTAAAGATATCCGTGCGATGCGGCTAGAGGCGATTGATGATCGCGTTCTGCCGACCGGGCAACCCGGGGCGCATATTGACGTAGCGTTGCCGAATGGGCTGATCCGGCAATACTCGCTCATCAACGGCCCAGGCGAGACGGACGCGTACATTCTGGGAGTAAAGAGAACGCCAGACTCCGAAGGCGGATCGCGGACTATTCACGAGGTCGTGAATGTCGGGGATGTCTTGGCAGTGTCTCTTCCCCGCAACAATTTCCCCCTGCGCCGAGACCGGGACAGGACGGTCTTCGTGGCCGGAGGAATTGGGATCACCCCTCTTCTCGCGATGGCACAGACGCTCCAGCACTATTCTCTGAATTCTGAGCTGCACTATTTTGTTGCCAGTGAGGAGGACGTCGCCTTCAAAGACCGTATCGAGGCTCTGGAGGACGTCAGAGTCATTCCTGGTTTGAACCCGGCGCAAACCGGTGAGGAGATAGAGAGAATTCTCGGAAGCTTGACCGGTACTGATTTCCAGCTATACATCTGTGGCCCGCCACCGATGCTGGACGCGGTGCGGAAGAAGGCCGCGGAATCCGGGCTACCGAGTGAAAGAATCAGTTTCGAGTATTTCCTGAACGATCAAGAAATTGACGACAGCAGCGAGTTCGAGATCGCCCACCCGCGCTCTGTTATGAATCTGACAGTGAAACCGGGCACGACTATCCTGCAGACTCTGCGTGCGGCGGGAGTCACCATGGCCTCCTCCTGCGAGCAGGGCGCTTGTGGAACCTGCCAGGTCACCGTGATCGACGGCGAACCGGATCATCAAGATGTCTACCTCAGCGACGCCGAGAAGGAATCCGGTAATTGCATGATGACGTGCGTGTCGCGAGCGAAGAGTCCCAGCCTCACCCTAGACCTGTGAAATTACGGTAATATGATCACCCTTTACGACTACGAAATGTCGGCGGAATGTTATAAGGTTCGAGCGGTACTAGATTATTTGGATTTAGAATACGACTCGATCGCATTAGAGGAATTCGTACCGGATGATCCGTCGATTACCCCGGTCGTCGCGTTGAATGACCAAAGAGTGATGCCGAACGTGGTTCTGCATCAACCGGTGGCGGCAATGCTGCACCTTGCCGATACGTACGACACAGGCGCGAACCTACTACCGCGAAGCGATCCTGCCCGCCGCGCGATTGCTCTTGACTGGCTGCTATTTTCCCAAAGCCTTTCGAACTCTGCTGGCGCAGCGCGGCGTCATGAAGCTTTTGGTGAACCGCTAGATATTGAAGCAGCGCGCGAGAAAGCGCACGGGCTGCTGCACACCCTGGACCGTCACCTGTGGTTCGGCGAGCAGCTGGGGCATGACTTCCTCGCCGAAGAGTTTTCTCTGGCAGACATGGCCTGTTTCCCGGACGTCGCGCTGTCGGACGAAGGCGGAATCGACAGAAGGGATTACCCCGCCGTACGGCGATGGTGCGACCGCGTCAAACGCGTTCCACGAATGTCGTTGATGCCGGGAATATTCCCCGCAAGTCCCGCGAGGGCGTTATGAGGCGGAAGAAGGAGAAATCACCTCTGCCTCAAGATGAAACACTCGGTTTTGGTTATCTCGCGGTTTACGGGTTCCAACACGTATTGGCATTCTTCGCCGGCGGCGCGATAGTTATCCCGATCATCGTGGCCTCGGCGATCGGACTGAGCAGTGCCGAGCTGGTGAAGCTGATCAACGCAGCCATGCTCACGTGCGGTATCGCGACATTGCTCCAGGCCGTCGGCGTGTGGAAGATCGGGGTAAGGCTTCCACTCCTCCAGGGGATCGCCTTTGCCGGTATTGGGCCGCTGATCGCCATTGCGTCGAGCAATGGGGGAGGGGCGACCGGGCTTCGAACCGTCTACGGAGCCATCATTGTCAGCGGGGTACTTACCTTCCTGTTCGCGCCGCTGCTCGGTCGTATCGTGAAGTTCTTTCCGCCCGTGGTCACGGGGTCGGTGCTCGCGATCATTGGTCTATCGCTCTTGCCGGAAGCGGCCAAGCAGGCCGTAGGGGGTGATGGGTCCCTCGATCCGAGCAGTTCGAGAAACCTCGCCTACGCGCTGGGTACGCTGGCATTCATCGTCATCTCCCAGCGCGTGTTCCGCGGCTTCTTGGCAACCATTGGCGTGCTGCTATCACTTGTCATTGGAACACTCGTAGCCTGGATGTTGGGGGACGCGAATTTCGATCAAGTTCGCGAAGCCGACGCATTCGGCCTCGTCGTGCCATTCCAATTCGGCGTTCCACAATTCTCCCTAGGCGCAATAATTAGCATGCTCGTTGTTGTCATCATTACTTGCGTCGAGACTACGGGTGCAATCTTTGCGGTTTCTGAGATTATTGGAAGGGAAACGAAGAAAGACGATATCTCGCGCGCGATGCGAGCGGATGGGCTGTCCGTGGCGCTGGGCGGAATCCTCAACTCCTTCCCGTACACGAGTTTCAGTGAGAACGTCGGCTTGGTTCGTTTGACGCGGGTACGGAGCCGATGGGTCGTGGCGACCGCCGGATGCTTCATGATCCTCCTGGGCCTGTTCCCGAAATTCGGCGCGATACTGACGGCGATCCCCCAACCCGTTCTCGGTGGCGCATCACTGGCGATGTTCGCAATGGTTGCCGTTGTCGGCGTCGAACTACTGGCTAAAGTCAACTTCAAAGATCAGCGAAATTCAGTCGTTGTGGCTGCGAGCATGGGAATCGGCCTGTTCGTCACGACGCAACCGGGGATCCAGGCCGCCGCACCCGGGTGGCTCGGATTCTTCTTCGAAAGTGGCATCACTGCTGGGGCCATCAGTGCGATTCTGCTGAATATCGTTTTCCACCACGTCGGCACGAAGGATCATCGAGAAGAAAAAGGTGTTCACGAGTTGGAAAGGAAAAGTGGCCTCACAGTGAAGTGAGAAGGCTCGAGCCGCAATCGTTTCCTACAAAAGTTTTAAGCTCCGACTATCCTGTTACATACGAATCACGCAAAGGTGCAGAGAAAGGACGTGCTCAATGCATAAGGTTAAAGGGGTCGTTTCAATGGCGAAGGATGCACCGGTGACGGTGGAGACGATCCTCGTACCTGATCCTGGCCCGGGTGAGGCGCTGGTGGATGTGCTCACCTGCGGGGTGTGCCAGACGGACGTGCACTACAAGGTCGGCGGAGTGAGTGACGATTTCCCGTTCCTGCTCGGCCATGAGGCCACGGGGATAGTTTCCGCCGTCGGGGATGACGTGAGGGACCTGGCGCCGGGGGATCGGGTGATCCTCAACTGGCGCGCGGTGTGCGGCGATTGCCGGGCGTGCAGTCGGGGTGAGCCGTGGTATTGCTTCGCCACGCACAACGCGAGTCAGAAGATGACGTTGGAAGATGGCACGCCGCTCGAACCCGCGCTAGGGCTGGGTGCGTTTGCTGAGAAGACGCTGGTGGCGGCGGGGCAGTGCACGAAGATCGAGGGCGATCTGGCTCCCGAGCAGTACGCCGCCGTGGGTCTGTTGGGGTGCGGGGTGATGGCCGGGGTGGGCGCGGCGATCAACACCGGTGAGGTGAGGCTCGGCGAGTCCGTGGCGGTGATCGGCTGCGGGGGAGTGGGCGTGGCCGCGATCGCGGGAGCCGCGCTGGCGGGTGCGACGACGATCATCGCCGTCGACATCGACGACGCCAAACTCGAGCAGGCCAAGAAATTCGGGGCGACCCACACGGTGAACTCCGCGAACACCGATCCGGTTGAGGGGATCCAGGAACTTACCGGAGGGTTCGGCGCGGACGTCGTCATCGACGCCGTGGGCATCAAGGACACG
>JAJYRV010000076.1 GCA_021793935.1 Actinomycetes bacterium
CAACGTCATCGCTCGCCCATCACGCAGGGCTTCGGCGGGGTCGACGTCGCCCTTGCCGGCCGCCGCGAGCATGTGGCGCGCGAGTGCCACGGTGAGTTCCACGACGTCCCCGGGCCCTCCCCCGGCGAGCACCTCGACCGATTCCCGCACCTCGAGCCCGTTGCCCACGGTCCGCCCGAGCGGGGTGCGCATGTTCGTGATGAGCGCGCTGGTGGCCACGCCGGCGTCGGTGCCGAGGTCGACCATCGTGCGGGCGAGTTCGCGGGCGTCGTCGAGGTGCTTCATGAACGCCCCGGAGCCGACCTTGACGTCGAGCACGAGTGCGCCGGTGCCCTCGGCGATCTTCTTGGACATGATCGAGGAGGCGATGAGCGGGATGGCTTCGACGGTGCCGGTGACGTCGCGCAGGGCGTACAGTTTCCGGTCCGCTGGCGCGAGGCCGGAGCCGGCCTGGCAGATGACGGCGCCGACGTCGGCGAGTTGGGTCATCATTTCCTCGTTGCTCAGCGCCGCGCGCCACCCGGGGATCGCTTCCATCTTGTCCAGGGTGCCCCCGGTGTGGCCCAGGCCCCGCCCGGAGAGTTGGGGCACGGCCACCCCGTGCGCGGCGACGAGCGGGGCGAGAGGCAGGGTGATCTTGTCCCCCACCCCGCCGGTGGAGTGCTTATCTGCGGTCGGCGCATCGAGGGCGCCGAAGCTCATCCGTTCGCCGGAGTCGATCATCGCGGTGGTCCAGCGGGAGATCTCGCGGCGGTTCATCCCGTTGAGGAGGATCGCCATCGCGAGGGCGGACATCTGCTCCTCGGCGACCACTTCGCGGGTGTAGGCGTCGATGACCCAGTCGATCTGCGCATCGCTGAGCTCGCGGGAGTCCCGCTTCGCAGCGATGATCTCTACGGCGTCGAATGCTTCCACCATGTACTTCTCCTTGCTCTACGGTTGCACCGTTGCGAGGTCCTCGGGGCCGAACGCATCGGGCAGGACCTGGGTCATCGGTTTGATTCCGGAGACGGTCTCCACCAACAGGTCGGGCCCACCATGCTCCCATAACAACTGCCGGCACCGGCCGCAGGGCATGATCACCTCGCCGTTGGCGTTGCAGCACGTGAACGCGACGAGGCGCCCGCCGCCGCCGGTGACGAGGGCGGAGACGAGCGAGCATTCCGCGCACAGGGTGACGCCGTAGGCGGCGTTCTCGATGTTGCAACCGACGATGATCTCGCCGGAGTCGGTGAGCGCCGCCGCCCCGACCGGATAGTTGGAGTAGGGCACGTAGGCGTTCTGGACGATGTCGCGGGCGGCGCGTCGAAGCGCGTCCCAATCGATCGTGGCCATGGAACCTCCTGGTTGGGGTCTAGTCCGGTGGGTAGGGCTTGCCCTCGGCCGCGGGGGGCCGGAATCTTCCGACCACGCCGGCGACGGCGAAGATCGTCGCGAGGTAGGGCAGCATCGCAAGTAGCTCCGAGGGCACGACCGAGCCGATGTTCCCCAGGACCCGCCGGAGGGAGTCGAAGAACCCGAACAACACCGCCGCAGCGAGCGCGCCCGTGGGGTTCCACCGGCCGAGGATCATCGCGGCGAGGGCGATATAGCCGCGCCCCTGGGTAGCTTCCTTCGTGAACGCGAGCCCCGCGGAGACGATCGCCGCGCCACCGAAGCCGGCCACCGCCCCGCCGAACAGGATGTTCCGGTAGCGGGTGCGGTTGACCTTGATCCCCACGGTGTCGGCCGCCTTGGGGTGCTCCCCGACCGAGCGCATCCGCAGGCCCCACCGGGAGCGGAAGATCATGAACTGCAGCGCGAAGACCCCCACGATCATCGTGTACACGATGACGTTCTGGTTGAACAGGGCCTGGCCGATGACGGGAATGTCCGCGAGCAGCGGGATCCGCCACGCGCCCACCGCCGGTGGGGTGCGCAGGGACTGGTTCTGGGTGAGCACCGTGGAGAACAGGTAGTTGGTGAGCCCGAGCACGAGCACGTTGAGCACGACCCCGACGATGATCTGATCGACCCGATATTTGATCGTGAACACCGCGAGGAGCACGCTCACGAGCGCACCCGCGATGGGCGCGGCGATGAGGCCGATATAGAAATTGCCCGTGGCCGCGCCGATGATCGCCGTCATGAATGCGCCCGCGAGCAGTTGGCCCTCGATGGCGATGTTGATCGTTCCCGAGCGTTCGCACAGCACCCCGGCGAGCGCGCCGAAGCACAGCGGGAGCGAGGCGGTCACCGTTGTCGCGAGGAGGAACGGCACGGCGAGGCCGTAGTCGTTGCCGGCGATCACCCACACGAGCATCGCGAGCACCACCGCGACCCCGTAGCCGATGACGACCCACTTGGGCAGTTTGCGCCGGTTGAGGGCGATCCAGAACGCGGCGAGCGCGAGCAGCAGGGCGAGCGCCATGAGCAGCAGGGCCGCACCCTTGCTCGGCACGGTGAGGTTGGGCAGTTGGAACGTGTCTCGGCGCGTGTCGGACAGGACGAAGGTCGATTCTCCGCCGGGGCCGAACAGGGTGAACAGGATGAGCCCGACGACGGCGATCGCCGCCAGGATGATCGGGGTTCGGATGGCGAGCCTCGTCTTGGTGGATTCCACTTCTTCATCCACATCGAGGGCGGGCGCGCTCATGCCACCACCTCCTTCACGGGCGTGTACCCCGTCTTCGGTAGAACGAAAATTGTCCGGACCAATCCCGGTGCGGCGATGAAGAGCACGATCACGGCTTGGATGACGAGCACGATGTCGATCGGGGTCTTCGCCATTGTTTGCATGAACGGCGCCCCGGCGCGGAGCGCCCCGAAGAGCAACGCCGCCCACACCGTTCCCAGCGGTCGGGATTTGCCGAGCAGCGCCACGGTGATCGCGTCGAACCCGATGGACCCGGCGGAGGACTCCACGAAGGTCCGGTTCGTTCCGAGCACCACCGAGGCCCCGCCGAGCCCGGCGAGGACTCCCGCCACGCCCAGGACCCACACGTACACCATGTTCACGTTGATGCCGGCGGTCCGGGCGGCGTCCGGGTTCGCCCCCACCGCCCGGAACTTGAACCCGAGGGTGGAGCGTTCCATCAGCCACCACACGCCGAGGGCCGCGAGCAGCGCGAGCACGAACCCGAGGTGGAGCCGGAACGGTTCGGGGAGCAACCGGGGCAGCATCGCGTTGTCCGCCACGGGCGGCGTGATCGGCTGCGCGGCCCCCTCGCGCATGAACTGGGTCGTGAGCAGGTAGGCGGCGAGCCACGTGGCGATCCAGTTGAGCATGATCGTCACGATCACCTCGTTCGCGCCGGTCTTCGCCTTGAGATAACCCGCGATGCCCGCCCAGATCCCCCCGATGAGGATCGAACCGGCGAGGGCGGCGAGGAGGAGGAGCGCACCGGGCAGGCTCGCTTTGAAACCGATGATCGCCGCGACCCCCGCGCCCATGAGCACCTGCCCCTGGGCACCGATGTTGAACATCCCGGCGCGGAAGCCGATCCCCAGCCCCAACCCGGCGAACAGTAGCGGGGTCGCCCACACCATCGTCTCGGTGAGCGGGCGGATCATGTTCGTGAACGACTTCGCCTCGTAATTGAACACCGCGCCTTGGAACAGCGCCACGTAGGAGCGCTTGATCGCGTCCGCGGCGTACCAGAGCATGTCGTAGGGGCGGGCGAAGAAGTACGACGACGCCGCTCGGGTCTTCTCGTCGGCGGCGACGATGAGGATCCCGGAGATGACCAGCGCCCCCACGATGGCAAGGAGCGTGACAAGCCAGCTCGAGCGCAGCATCTGCTGCAGCAGGTTCGGGTGCGCGGCTTCTTGGAGGCGGTTGCCGTCCTCTTCCGGCGTGGGGGTTTCGCTCACGTTGGATTCCTTCTCGCTCACTCGTCAGCCTCCGCCTCGTGCATGATGGTCGGATTCTCCTCGGCGTGGCTCTGCGCCTCGTCGAGCGGGACCCCCGCCATCATCAATCCCAGGACGTCGCGGTCGGTGTCGCCGGGAACGATGCCGACGATTTGCCCGCGGTACATCACCGCGATCCGGTCCGCGAGCGCGGAGACCTCGTCCAGCTCGGTGGAGACGATGATCACCGGGGTGCCGGAATCGCGTTCGGAAACGATCCGCTTGTGCACGAATTCGATCGAGCCGACGTCCAGCCCGCGGGTGGGTTGGGAGGCGATGAGGAGTTTCAGTGGCCGGGACATCTCTCGGGCGAGCACGACCTTCTGTTGGTTCCCGCCGGACAGGGAGCTGATCGGTTGATGGATCGATTGGGTCCGCACATCGAACTCTTTGCGGTTCTGTTCCGAGTGCTCATAGATCTTCGGCAGGTTGAGCGCGAGCCCGCGGGCGAAGGGCGGCTGGTCGTGCTGATCGAGGACCATGTTCTCCGCGACCGTGAAGCTCGCGATCAGCCCGTCGGTGGAGCGGTCCTCCGGGACGAAGCCGACCCCCGAGTTGAGCACGTCCTTCACCGTCTTGCCGAGCAGTTCCGTTCCGTCCAGGCGGACGCTTCCCGAGGCGGCGGTGCGCAGCCCCAGGATCGTCTCCACAAGTTCCGTCTGGCCGTTTCCCTGCACGCCGGCGACCGCGAGGATCTCACCGCCGTTGACGTGGAACGAGACGTCATCGACGACCGTGTTCTCCGCCGAATCGAGCACCGACAGCCCGCGCACGCGGATCTGCTGGTCATTCGGCTCCGGCTCGGATTTCTCCACTCCCAGGTTGACGGCGCGGCCCACCATGAGCGAAGCAAGTTCGGTCTCCGTTGCCGTGGGTTCGGCCGCGCCCACGACCCGTCCACGCCGGATCACGGTGATTTCATCGGCGACGGCACGGACCTCGCGAAGTTTGTGAGTGATGAACGCGATCGAGGTACCCGCGTCCCGCAGTTGCCGCATCGTCTCGATGAGTTCATCGGTTTCTTGCGGGGTGAGCACGGCGGTGGGTTCGTCCAGGATGAGGACCTGGGCGTCCCGGGAGAGCGCCTTGATGATCTCCACCCGCTGCTGCACCCCGACGGGAAGGTCTTCGATATACGCGTCGGGGTCGACCTCGAACCCGAACCGCGCCGAGATGTCCCGGACGAGTTTGCGGGCCTCCGCGAGGGAGATGACCCCGCCGAACCCGGTCGGCTCGTGCCCGAGGACGACGTTTTCCGCCACGGTGAAGACCGGCACCAACATGAAGTGCTGGTGCACCATTCCGATCCCGGCGGCCATCGCCGCCCCCGGCCCGGAGAAGCTCACGACCTCGTCGTCGATGAGGATCTCCCCGTCGTCGGGTTGATAGAGCCCGTAGATACAGTTCATCAGGGTGCTCTTGCCCGCACCGTTCTCGCCCAACAGCGCGTGGATGGTGCCCGGGGTGAACGTCACGTCGATGTGATCATTCGCCACGAAGGAACCAAACCGCTTCGTCAGGCCTCGCAGCTCGAGTTTCACGAAATCAAAAGACCTTTCCCGAACTGATCGATTGTCCGATTAGTGCCCGGCGCACATGCGCCGTTGAGTACAACCTAGCGAACTCAGACGACTATGGCCTGGGCAGGTGCGCTGCCCAGGCCATAGCGCTAGCCGCTAGTTCTGGCTCGGCGAGGTGACTTCCAGTTCGCCGGAGACGATCTGCTGCTGAAGGTCCTCGATCTCGGACCGGAGCTCGTCGGGCACTTCGTCTTCGAAGTCGTGGAACGGCGCGAGGCTCACACCCTCGTTCTCGAGGGTACCCACATAGGGGTCGGAGCTGAACTGGTCGTTCACTGCCGACTCGATCGTGTCGAACACGGACTGGGCGATCTCCTTGACCACGGAGGTGAGGATGAGGTCCTTGTGGTCCGCGTTCGCGTCTTGCTCGTACCCATCGGAGTCCACCCAGATCACCGAAACACCGTCTTCTTCCGAAGCCGCCTTCAGCGAACCGGACCCAACGGGCCCCGCGACGGGCAGGATGATGTCGGCGCCCTGGGAGATGAACTGCTGGGTGGTGTTGTAACCGTTCTCCACGTTGGAGAAGTCGCCGGTTGCGGAACCATCCTGCTTTTCCTTGTCCCACCCGAGCGCCGTCACATCCGCGTCGTTGGCCTCGTTGTAGTGATCGACGCCGTCGACGAACCCGTCCATGAAGATCGTCACCGAGGGGAACAGTTGTCCGCCATAGGTGGCCACGGTGCCGGTCTCGCTCATGCCCGCGGCGAGGTAGCCGGCGAGGAAACTCGCTTCCTGGGTGTTGAACACGAGCGGGCGGGCGTTGTCGATCGGGTCGTCGAACTGCTCGTCCACCAGCGCGTAGTAGATGTCCGGGTTGGCCTCGGCGGACGCGGCGATCGTGTCCTTGAGCGCGAAGCCGACCCCGATGATGAGGTCACATCCTGCTTGGACCTGGGAATCGACGTTGGAGTCGTAGTCGCTCGGGTCGTTCGACTCCGCCGAGTGGATTTCAACTCCGAGCTCGTCCTCGGCCTTCTTCAGGCCGTTGAATCCGGATTCGTTGAAGGAGGCATCGTCGAATCCACCCTCGTCAGAAACCATGCAGGCGGTGAAGTCGACCCCTTCTGCCTCTGGGCTATCGCCTTCGCCGCCGTCATCCGTTTCCTGGGTGTCTTCCGGCGCAGGATCGTCGCCACCCTCGGGTGGGGCGCCACAGGCCGCGAGACCGAGGGCGAAGATCGCCCCCGTCGCTACCGCATAAATCGACTTCTTCACGTGCTTTCTCCCGTTGTCGTGGGTGCCAATTCCTGGCAGTGATGCTTAGTCGGGCCAGCCGCAGTCGCATGCTCGCGGAAAAGACCCGGGGAAATGAGAGTAACCCCTCCGGGGAGGTTATGGGACGGCAATCGCACCGCCGATATCTCTTCGTTATGATTCGTCTTCTTCTAGGGGCATCGCCGCGACCGTCGCCAACGTGCGCACGCCGACGACGATCGCGTCCTCATCGAAGACGATGTCGCCCTGGTGCAGGTCGTAACTGCGGCCGCCCACGGTCCGGGTGCCCAACCGGATCATCGATCCCGCCCGCTCCATGAGATACCAACCGAAGTCCTCGCCGCCGAGGGACTGTTCGCTCAGGATGACCGCCCGGGGCCCGTTGGCATCACGTGCTGCCGCGCCGATCCGCGCCGTTTCGTGCTCGGTGTTGACCACCGGCGGCACGCCTCGAGTGATCGTCCACTCCGCTTTCACTCCCGTCGGAGCCGCGACGTGGTCGATGATCTCGCCCACGAGCCGCCCAGCCTCGTCCCACGCATTCGCATCCAGGCACCGTAGCGTTCCGGAGACGACGCCCCGGGCCGGGATCGCGTTGTCCGCGGTGCCCGCGCTCACCCTCCCCCACGTGAGGTTCACCCCTGCCCGCGGGTCGACCCGGCGGGCCAGCAGCGCGGGTGTTTGCGTGATGATCAGCCCGAGCGCGTGCACGAGGTCCCCGGTGAGGTGGGGCCGGGAGGTGTGCCCCCCGCGGGAATTGAGGGTGACGGTCACGGAATCGGAGGCCGACGTGAGCGGACCGACCCGGGTGCCGATCTTCCCGACATCGAGTTTCGGTTCGCAGTGCACTGCGTACACCTTCGCCCCGGGCAGCAGCGCGCCGTGTTCGATGACGTCGATCGCCCCACCCGGATGCACTTCCTCGGCGGGCTGGAACACGAGTCGCACGTCGCTCGGGAGGTTGCCCTCGGCGGCGAGTTCGGCGAGCACGAGGCCGGCACCGAGCACGACCGTGGTGTGGATATCGTGGCCGCACGCATGGGCGAACCCGTTCGTGGATGCGAATTCCACGCCGGAGGTTTCGGGCACCGGCAGGGCGTCGAGGTCTGCTCGCAGCACGATCCGGGGCCGGGAGTCGTCGGAGGAGTCCAACGGTATCGGCTGCCCGGTGAAGTGGTCGGAGGCGGGGATGTCTACCCACAGCCCGGTTTCAGGCAGCAGGTGCACGTGGAGTCCCGCGGCGCGCAGCCGATCGGCCACCTTCGCCGTCGCCCGGCGCTCGCCCCGGGAGAGCTCGGGGTTCGCGTGCATGTCCCGGCGGAAATCGATCAGCTCGGCTTCCAACGCCCCCACGCGGGAGCGGATATCTTCGAGCAGCTCTTCCGGCAGGTGCGGCACGCGCCGCTTGCCTCGTGGCG
>JAJYRV010000077.1 GCA_021793935.1 Actinomycetes bacterium
ATTGAGCCCGCTCGGGTTCGGCAGTACCCAAAGCTGGACCGCCTCAGGCCAGTCAGGAACGGTACCAGCAGACTGCCGACCGAGTGTGCTCCGGGGTGCGTTGAACGCCGTGCGAAAGGCCGTGACACCCAGGATCGCGACCACCGCTGGCCGCAGCACGGAAATCCGGGTGACGAGTTCGCTCCCGCCCGCGAGGAGCTCTGCCGTGGAGAGTTCATGGGCGCGGGCGGTGGGCCGGGAGACAAGATTGGTGATCCCGATGCCCTGCTCAGCGAGGAGCCGTTCATCTGCGCGGGAGAGCCCGCGGGAGGCGTCGATCGCCCTGTTGAGAATCCCCGCCGCAGTGAGCGATACCCAGAAGCGGTTGCCGGGCCGGGCGAACGGCGCATTCACAGCTGCCGTCCACGGGCTCGGGTTGATGCCGACGACCAGCAGGCGCAGGAGGCCCGCGCAGTTCGCGTCGCTCGGGTAGGGGAGCACGTCTTCGCGGCCGTGGCCGGAAGCTATCGCGTGGGCGAGGTCAGCCTTCCCCGGGCGCTCCCCGTGGAGGGGAGATTCGCTGCGCCACGGCGCCCAGTCGGCGGGAAGGAGTCTGGTCACGGCACCACTTTACGACCTCTTCACATCCGTTCCCGCACTCGGGCCCTTCCATGTGGTGGCATGGTGGGAGAAGGGACGGAGCCCAAAATGACCGAATGGAAAGCCGAGTTGGACACGCAGGTTCCTGACGACGTCGCGCGCCTGCTCGCCACCGTTCCCGAATGGTTCGGGCGCCCGGAAGCGAACGCGGACTAGGTCGAGGCAGCAACGCGCCTCGAGACGTGGACCGTCCGCGACCAGGGCGGCAACGTCTGCGGGGTGACGCTCGTGAACCGACACTTTCCCCACGCTCTAGAGCTCCACCTAACGGTTACGGACCGCCGACTGCACGGGCAGGGGATCGGGAGTGCCATGCTCGAAGCGATTGAATCGGATGCTCGCGACCGCGGCTTTCGTCTCATGCAGGTGAAGACGCTTGGACCCTCGCATCCCGATCCCGGCTACGCGCTAACGCGGCGCTTCTATCGACAGCTGGGTTTTCTTCCCCTGGAGGAAACGGGCCTCTGGGGCGAGAAGACCCCGTGCTTGGTCAGGGTCAAAGCGTTCTAATACCGGAATTGCGCGGCTCATGCGATGATGCAGGCATGTCTACCCAGGAACTCGCGCTACCGCCGTGCCCCGAGTGTTCAAGCGAATACACCTACGAGTCCGGCGCCTTGCTCACCTGCCCGATGTGCGCCCATGAATGGGCACCCGCCGAGGCCGCCCCCGCCGTCGACTCCCCCGAGGAAGACGCAACGATCCGCGATGCCGTCGGTAACCCGCTCGCTGACGGCGATACTGTCACCCTGGTGAAGTCGGTCAAGATCTCCGGCGGTGGCGGTGGAGCGCTCAAGGTGGGGACGAAGGTGCGCAACATCCGGCTCACCGAGGACACCGGTGATGGCCACGATATTGACGCCCGGCTGCCCGAGCTCGGGCGTCTGAAACTGAAATCCAGCATCGTCAAGAAGGGGTGAGCCGTGCGGGCTGTTCAATAGCGAAGAACGGGAGTCTCGGCCGCAAGGTACGGCTCGTCAAGCCCCTGACAATCTGCCCTGCTGATGCTGGGATGAGAAGATGTCTCATTCATGGCCAACTCGTGCACAAGCGAACCAGAGCGAACTCAGCGACGACTCGTTGGAGAGCATCCACCGCTGGTGGCGCGCAGCGAACTACCTGGCGGTAGGGCAGATCTACCTCATGGCGAACCCGCTCCTTCGCGAGGAACTGCGCCCCGAGCACATCAAGCCTCGGCTGCTCGGGCACTGGGGCACAACGCCGGGGTTGAACTTCCTGTACGCGCACATCAACCGCGTGATCTCCGAGCGCCTCCAGGAGACGCTCTACATCACCGGGCCAGGGCACGGGGGACCGGCAGTGGTTGCGAGCACGTACCTGGAGGGCACGTACACCGATATCTACCCCCGGATCGGCCTGGATGAGACGGGGATGGGCCGGCTGTTCAAGCAGTTCTCGTTCCCGGGCGGGATCCCCTCCCACGCCGCGCCGGAGACCCCCGGCTCGATCAACGAGGGCGGTGAACTGGGCTACTCGCTCTCGCACGCCTACGGCGCCGTCTTCGATAATCCCGATCTCCTCGCATTCACGGTGATCGGAGACGGCGAGGCGGAGACGGGGCCGCTCGCAACCTCGTGGCACTCCAATAAATTCCTCAACCCCGCGCGCGATGGGGTGGTGCTGCCGGTGCTGCACCTCAACGGGTACAAGATCGCCAACCCGACCGTGCTGGCGCGGATCCCCGAATCCGAACTCCTTGACCTCATGCGCGGGTACGGCCACAACCCCCGCGTGTTCACCGCCGGTTTCGACGACGAGGATCCGATCTCCTACCACCGGCGGTTCGCCCGGCTGCTCGATGAGGTGATGGACGAGATCGCCGAGATCCGCGCTCAAGCTGCCGAGGAGGTCGCCACTGGCCACGGCGCGCTCACCCGCCCCCGCTGGCCGATGATCATCTTCCGCACCCCCAAGGGCTGGACCGGCCCGAAGGAGGTGGACGGGCACCAGACCGAGGGGAGCTGGCGAAGCCACCAGGTGCCCCTCGCGAGCGCCCGCGACACCCCGGATCATTTGGCGCAGTTGCGCGATTGGCTCACCTCCTACGGCCCCGGGGAACTCTTCGATGACCGTGGCGCACCCGCGCCTGATATCGCCGCCCTCGCTCCTCCGAAGGGGCTGAGGATGGGAGAGCTCCCCGCGGCGAACGGCGGTCTGCTGCGCAAGCCCCTGGAACTGCCCGATTTTCGGGATTTCGGGGTGGAGGTTCCCCAACCGGGCGGCAAGATCGCCGAGGCAACGAAGATCCTCGGCGAGTGGTTCGCGGCCGTCGCCGAGGCCAACCCGCACATCTTCCGGGTCTTCGGACCGGACGAGACAGCCTCGAACCGTTTGCAGGACATGTACGAGGTGACCGATAAGCAGTGGGTGGCCGAATACGAGTCCCCTGAAGTGGATCAGCACCTGGCCCGGGCGGGGCAGGTCATCGAAGTGCTGAGTGAGCATCAATGCCAGGGCTGGCTCGAGGGCTACCTGCTCACCGGCCGGCACGGGGTGATGAATTCCTACGAGGCGTTCATTCACATCGTCGATTCGATGTTCAACCAGCACGCGAAGTGGCTCAAGGTGACGAACGAGCTTGAGTGGCGCGCACCGATCTCGAGTTTGAACTACCTGCTGTCCTCGCACGTGTGGCGCCAGGACCACAACGGGTTCTCCCACCAGGATCCTGGCTTCATCGACCACGTCGTCAATAAGAAGGCGGAGGTCGTGCGCGTGTACTTGCCGCCCGACGCCAACACGCTGCTTTCGACGTTCGACCACTGCCTTCGCTCCACCCAGTACGTCAACGTCGTCGTGTGCGGGAAGCAACCCAACCCGAATTGGTTGACGATGGAGGAGGCGGTCCGCCACTGCACGCGAGGAGTTGGGATCTGGCCGTGGGCGGGCACGGAGGTCGAGGGAGAAGAGCCTGACGTCGTGCTCGGCTGCGCGGGCGACATCCCGACCGTCGAAGTGCTCGCTGCCGCATCGATCCTGCGCACGCGCATCCCGGATCTCAAGGTACGGGTGGTCAACGTCGTCGACCTCATGCGGATGCAAGATGACCGGGAGCACCCCCACGGGCTCTCGCACCGGGATTTTGACGGAATCTTCACCGCGAACCGCCCGATCATCTTCGCGTACCACGGCTACCCCTGGCTCATTCACCGCCTCACCTACCGCCGCAACGGTCACGGGAACCTCCACGTGCGGGGCTACAAGGAGGAGGGCACGACGACGACCCCCTTCGACATGGTGATGAGGAACGACCTCGACCGCTACCACCTCGTCGCCGACGTCATCGACCGCGTGCCAAGGCTCGGCGCCGGATACGCCGGTCTTCGCCAGGAGATGATGGACAAACGTCTCGACGCGCGGATGCACGCGTACACCTATGGCAATGACATCGACGAGGTGCGCAACTGGGTGTGGCCGGATGCGGCGGACATCGCTGAAGAAGGGGCGGCTCAGGAAGCGATCGACACCGGCGCGGACAACATCTAGCCATCCAGAACGGTCGTAAGCTGTCTATTTTTGCGGAATCGACAGCTTAAGACACTTCTCGAGCCACGGGGAGGGCAGATCCGGCGCGCCCGCCCCGCATCTGGTGTGGCGCGAGCCACATCGCGGGCCGCCACGGGAATGCGAGTCTTGCGCATCCAGTCGCGGGAAACCGCGCACGGCGCCTCGCGGCCTCGCGGAGAGGGCCGCGTGCAGGTGCTGGTAGTTTGAGGCGCCGTTAGCACCCCTCCAACGGAACCAACGGAACTTAGAGACGATGCGCCGCCTAACCTGGTTAAAATACCCGTTCCTCGCTGGACTCCTCGCCACCTCGCTCGCTGCATGCGGGTCTGGCGGTGGGAGCGGATCGGACGGGGCGAGTGACGCCGGTGAGGACAGCGCCGGCGGCGAGGCGGCTGCGGCAGACGCGATAGCCGATTCGGGAATCGCGGGAATGACATCGGAAACGGTCGAGGCCGAATTCCAAACGGTCGACGATCCCGAGGCCTTTCTACTCGCGCCGGGCGTGGACCTGCACATCACCGCGGTCGCGACGACGGATGCCATCTCCCCGAATGTGTACGAAGAGATCACCGGCGATGCCCCTACGGCCGAGGAGGGAGTCGAGGAGATCGAGACGGTCGGCGCGGCCGAGGGGGAGACCTTCTTCCTCGCCAAATTCACCAGTAGCGACCCGCAGTGGGAACCCCGTGGGGAGATCCCCCGGACCGAGGGCAACCTCGTCGTCGAGGCGAGCGAGGAGGGTCGCGTTCTCAACACCGATGACGGCACCCGCCACCAGGGAACGCTGCTCGTCAGCCTTCCCGAGACCGCCGAGCCGGGAGACGCCCTGCTCGAGATCGAAACTCAGGAGAAGTTCCAAAGCCTGAGCCTCATCGATGGTTCACGGGTCAGCAGCGACGTACCGAGCGTGTACGAATCCGCGGGGATCACCGCCGAGGTGACCGAGGCCGATCACATCGACGAGTCCTTCCCGGGGTGGGCGAGCGGCGACGACCGCGTGATGGGCGAGGTGACCTCGGCGTTCACCGCGCCGTGGCTTGACCGGAGCGACGACGGCGATGGCTGGGCCCCGGAGGGGAAGATGTACCTTTCGGTGGAGGTCGACTGGCGTAAGGTCTCAGCGACCACCTTTGACGAATCCACGATGTACGTCGAGCTTCCCGATGGCGACATCGTGCACCCGCAGAGCAACATCAGTGTCGGCACCAAATTCAGCGACAACGTCGTGTTCCACATTCCGGTGGACGTCGAGGCCGTCACCGTGGTGATCGAGCCCAAGGTCGTGGTCGGTGCCGGAAACTCTGCTCCGGAGCACGAATGGGACGACCTGGCAGCCACGATCGAGTTCTCGGGGGCCGATGAGGGAGCGCCCGAGGGCTCGAACGCTTAGTGCGAGACTGGCGCCCGGCCCCGTAGCCGGTGCGTGCGCGGATCTTCTTCGCAGAGAGGTCGCTGGTCGCACGCGCCTCGGGGTCGCGCAGCCGAGCCGACCGAGGATCGCCCGCCCCTTTATCTGCCCGGCGCCCCTCGAATGATGAAGCCGGTGAGGTGTTCGCCGTAGCCGAGCACGATATCGGGGTTTGCGTTGGCGCAGCGGCTGGGCCAGGAACGCGCAGCGGCTGGGCGCCGAAGCCGCGGGCGTAGGTGGCAAGGAGCAGATCGGGTGGGAAAGCGCACGGCCCGAACCGGGTTTTCAGCCCAGGAAGTTCGCTGCCGTACCACGACGTGGTCGATCGGGAGGCAGCTCGGCACCGGAGACCAGGGGCGTCTTCAACTCGGTATCCGCGATGGGCATTAACAAATGCCGATGCAAGAGTGAGTCAAGACCTGTACAAGCAGGCTCGGGGCTGCTATTCCCGGCCGATCACAACTTAATAACGTCCCCTCTTGCCGATTGTAAATTGAGCGGGTGTTGTGGTTAGTCTTGACTGTCCTGATGTGCCGCAAACCGGCACCCCGAGCACCTCTTCGTTAACTTTCCTACAGGAGCACTCTTGAGACTCAAACGATCCGCACTGGTTGCTGGTCTCGCGGCGAGCGCGCTGGTCCTTTCAGCGTGCGGCGGCGGCAACGACAACGGCGGCAACGATAACGGCGGCACGGAAACCGGCGCGGCCGGTGGTGAAGGCTCGGAAGGCATCGTCACCGTCAACGGTACCGAGCCCCAGAACGCCCTCATCCCGGCTGACACGAACGAGGTCGGCGGCGGGAAGATCCTCGACCTCATCTTCGCCGGGCTCGTTTCCTACGAACCGGACGGGGAGACCGTCAACGAGATCGCCAAGGACTTCGAATCCGATGACGACCTCACCTGGACCATCACGATCGAGGACGGCTGGGAATTCACCAACGGTGACCCGGTTGATGCCGAGTCCTTCGTCAACGCGTGGAAGGACGGCGCGTACCGGCTGAACTCCTACTTCTTCGAAGCGATCGAAGGCTTCGACGAGGAGGAGGAGTCCGAGCTCACCGGGCTCGAGGTCATCGACGACCACACGTTCGAGGTCACCCTCACCGAGGAGCAGCCGGACTTCCCGCTGCGCCTGGGCTACTCGGCGTACTACCCGCTGCCCGCCTCCGCGTTCGACGACATCGACGCGTTCGGCCAGAACCCCATCGGCAACGGCCCGTACATGCTCGACGGCGACGACGCGTGGCAGCACGACGTGCAGATCGATCTCGTGCCGAACCCCGACTACGACGGCGTGCGACAGGCCCAGAACGGCGGGGTCACGATCTCCTTCTACGAGACCTTGGATTCGGCCTACAACGACCTGCTCTCCGACCAGCTCGACGTGCTCGATGCGATTCCGGACAGCGCGTTCGCGACCTATCAGGACGAGCTCGAGGACCGCTGGGTGAGCCAGGGTGCCGCGATCTTCCAGTCCTTCACGATGTCGGTCGACCTCGACCACTTCGGCATGGACGAGGAAGGGCGACTGCGCCGCGCAGCGATCTCTCAGGCGATCAACCGTGAAGAGATCACCGACACGATCTTCGAAGGCACCCGCGAACCGGCCCACGACTTCACCTCCCCGGTGGTCGCCGGCTTCTCCGAAGACATCCCGGGCAACGAGGTGCTCGACTACAACCCGGAGAAGGCGAAGGAGCTGTGGGAGCAGGCTGACGAGATCAGCCCCTACGAGGACACCTTCACCATCGGCTACAACGCCGATGGCGGGCACGACGCCTGGGTCGAAGCGGTGACCAACTCGATCCGGAACACCCTGGACATCGAAGCCGAAGGCAAGTCCTACCCCGGATTCAACGAACTGCGCACCGACATCACCGAGCGCACGATCGACGGCGCCTTCCGCACGGGTTGGCAGGCGGACTACCCGTCGATGTCGAACTTCCTCGGCCCGCTGTATGCGACCGGGGCAGGCTCGAACGACGGTGACTACTCGAATGAAACCTTCGACCAACTGGTGAAGGAAGGCAACGCCCTCGTAGTCGACGACGAGGACGCCGCCATCGAGAAGTTCTCGCAGGCCCAGGAGGAGCTCTTCAAGGACCTCCCCGCGATCCCGCTGTGGTACGCAACCGCGACCGGTGGCTGGTCGAACAACGTAGACAACGTTGAGTTCGGCTGGAACTCGGTGCCGGTGTACCACCTGATCACCAAAGAGGGCTAACCCCCTCGTGAATAAGTAAGAGGTGGGGTGCACGCCTGCACCCCACCTTTTACTGCCCGAGAACAACTAAGCGAGCCAGGCCGGCATTTAGCGGTAGAGTTCGCTAGAAATGACGTCGACAAGGAGGAGACCTGATGGCCTGGTATATCGGTCGCAGGCTCTTGCAGATGGTCCCCGTTTTCATCGGGGCGA
>JAJYRV010000078.1 GCA_021793935.1 Actinomycetes bacterium
CAGGCTGCCACCGGTGATCACAGGGACGAAGGATTGCTGATGGGGGATCGCCGCGTTCACGCAAGCAAACATATCAGCTCGCCGGGTCCCGCCGTGACGCAGGGCCGGGCGTCCGCGCACCGCGCGACGGTCGAGAGCGACGGTCAGGGGCGGTCCATGTTCTCGGGGACGAATTCGCCGTACCCGAGGTCATGCAGCGCGGAGCGCAGCTGCTCGCCCGCGCTGTCCAGAGCGTCGGGATCGGGGGAGCGTTCAGCGGCGGCGAGGTCGAAATCAGCGGGCGAGTTCGCCGGCCACACGTGCAGGTGCGCGTGCGGGACCTCGAAACCCTGCACCATCAGCCCCACTCGGTTCGGGCTGAATGCGTAACGGATCGCGTCCCCGATCAGCCGCGCGACGTCGAAGAGGTGCCCGTTGAGGTCCCGGTCGAGATCGATCCAGTGGTCCACTTCCCGCCTCGGAACAACCAAGGTGTGCCCGGGGGCGAGGGGTTCGATCGTGAGGAAGGCGACGCACGCCTCGTCCGACCAGAGGAAACGGCCAGGTATCTCTCCCGCGATGATGCGGCTGAAAATGGTTGCCATACCCCGAATTCTAGTAGTAGACGGCGATCTTTCCGCCCGGACCGTCGATCACCTGGACGTCGGTGTCGAAGACGCCGGTGAGCACGTGGTCCTGCATGATCGCGGTAGGAGAACCGAATTCTGCGATCTCGCCGTCCTTGACCGCGCAGATGTAATCGGAGTAGCGCGCGGCGAAGTTGATGTCGTGCAGCACGACGACGATCGTGCGGCCCAGCTCCATCGCCGCCTTCTGTAGATGCTTCATCATCTGCACTGAGTGCCGCATGTCGAGGTTGTTCAGCGGTTCGTCGAGCAGGATGTATTCGGTGTCCTGAGCAAGGACCATCGCGACGTACGCGCGCTGGCGCTGACCTCCGGAGAGTTCGTCCAGGTACCGGTTCTCCAGGTCCTCGAGCCCGAGGAAGTCGATCGCATCGGTGATGAACTTCTCGTCGTGCTGCGTGAGCCGCCCGCGGGAGTAGGGGAACCGTCCGAACCCGACGAGTTGGCGAACGGTGAGGCGGGTGACGAAGTGGTTCTCCTGGCGCAGGATCGACATGATCTTGGCCAGGTCCTTGGAGTTGGTGCTCGCGATGTCATACCCGGCAACCGCGATCGTGCCCTCGTCGATGCCCAGGAGCCGACCGATCATCGTCAGCAGGGTGGACTTGCCGGCTCCGTTGGGCCCGATCAGGGCGGTGAGCCCACCAGCGGGGATCTCCAGACTCACGGGTCCGATCTTGACCTCGGGGGAGTAGCTCTTGGTGACTGATTCGAGCGTGATCATAGCCGTCCCTTGCGCATGATGTAGATGAGGAAGAAGGTTCCGCCGACGATTTCGATGATGATTCCCACCGAGCCTTGTGCGTAGAAGATATTCTTCAGCACGAAATGGGCGCTGGACAGGGTGAGGAACCCGGTGAGCCAGGCGATGGGGAAGACGTACCGGTGGTCGTGGGTGTCCGCGAGTTGGTAGGAGAGCATCGCGACGAGGAAGCCGAAGAACGTGAGCGGGCCGACCAGGGAGGTGGAGACCGCCATGAGCACCGAGATCAACAGGAGCGCGAACATCGTTTGCCGGCGGTGATTGACGCCGAGGTTGATCGCGGTCTCACGCCCCAGGGCCAGCACGTTCAGACGCCGCGCCCAGAGCCATAGCGTTGCGCCTGCTGCGGCGGCGATCGGCACCGCGATCCACAGGTAGGTCGCGTCCGCGTTTGCGATGCTGCCGATCAACCGGGCGGTGAGGATATCGAACTCGTTCGGCGTGAGCAGGCGCTGCATGAACGTGGAAACGGCCCCGAGCCCGCCCCCGAGGATGATTCCCACGAGGAGCATCACGTGGATGTTTCCATAGCGACCGGACAGCAACCAGCCGTAGAGGATCGCCGCGAACGCAACCATGAGCACGATCTGCGCCACGAATTGCCACGTTCCCTGCAGCAGCACCACGCCGGCGGCGCCGAAGAGGAACACGCTCCCGGTCTGCACCACGGTGTACAGGGACTCGAATCCCATGATCGAGGGGGTGATGATCCGGTTATTCGTGATCGTTTGGAAACTCACCGTCGCCAGGCTCTGACAGAACGCGACGATGAGGATGATGAAGAGGTTCACCAGGCGCATCTTGGAGATGAGCCAGAACCCTTCCGATCCCACCGGCATCGGGTTGTCCCACACCAGGGTCGCTACTGCGAAGAAGACGCTGAGCGCGAAGATCACCCCGAGGATGATCCAGTAGCGGTACCAGGCGCGGCTGTCCCGGAGCGCGCCCGCGTGACGGGTCGCGGGCGGGCGCATCGGCTTGTAGATGGGCCGCTGGAATTCCTCCGAGCCCCGATCCGCCAGGGGAGGGGTGGTCCGTCGGGCCTGCACGGGCGCATTACCGGGTGACACGGGAACGTCCTCGCTGTTGACGCAGGAGCAGCGTGATGAACACGACGGCGCCAACCACTGAAAGAATCAGGGAAACCGGCACTTCGAAGGGGCGGATGATGATCCGGCCGACGATGTCGGACACCGTGACGATCGCGATCCCCAGCAGGCACACCCAGGGCAGGTTCGTTCGCAGGTTATCGCCCCGGAACATCGCGACGACGTTCGGCACGATGAGGCCGAGGAACGGCAGATTCCCGACGACGACCGTCACCACTCCCGTGGCGACGGCGATGAGCCCGGTGCCCAGGAGCACGACCTGGCGGAAGTTCAGCCCGACGTTCTTGGCGATGTCTTCACCGAGCCCGGCGACCGTGAACCGGTCAGCGGCGATGAACACTCCGATCGCCACGACGAGCACGACCCACAGCGGCTCATACTGCCCTTTGAGGACGGTGGTGAAGGAACCCGCGAACCAGATCCCCAGGCTCTGCAACATGTTGGTCGAGAGCGCCAAGAACGAGGAAATTGCCCCGACGACCGCGCCGAGCATGATCCCCACGATCGGCACGATGACGGAGGACCGTAGCGTCACGCGCTGCAGGAACATGAAAAAAATCATGGTGCCGATGAATGCGGTGACGACCGCGACGGACATCTTTACCAGCAGCGAAGAGTGGGGGAAGAGGATCATCGTGATGAGCAGCCCGAGCCCCGCCCATTCCGTCGTCCCCGTCGTCGTGGGTTCCACGAATCGGTTCTGGGTGAGCACCTGCATGACCAACCCGGACATCGCCATCGAGGCGCCGGCGAGCACCAGCGCGATCGTGCGGGGCACGCGAGTGACGCCGAACATCTCCGCCCCGTCGTCGGCGTTGAAAACGTCGTACTCGCCTACGAACAGGGAGAGGGCGACGAGCCCGAGGGTGACCGTGGTTCCAACGATCAGGGCGATCGCGTTGCCACGAGCGCGGCGTGGCGGGGGAGGAATATCCTCGCGCATCTCCTCGATCGGAGCCCGGGTTGATTCAGCCATAGCCTCACCATGGTGGGCCCGCGCCGAAGCACGGGCCCACCGGTCAGTTGTGTGTGTTTGCCATTGAAGTTACTCGACTACTACTTGCTCTCTAACGCATCCGCGAAACTGTTGAAGAATTCGGTGTACGTCTGGATTCCTTCGTCGAGGTAAGTGTACTGGGGCATGTAAACGATCTGCTCCTCGGTCACGGCGGTGACGTTCTGCAGGGCCGCGGATTCCGCGATCAATTCGTTCGCGGGCGTGTACTCTTCACCGCTGTTCTCCCCGAGCGCGGCGTCCCGGTCCATCACCAGAACCCAGTCGGGATTGGAGTCGGCGATCGCCTCGACCGAAATGTCATCACCCTGGTGGTCCGTGGAGGACTGGTCGACCTCGAGCGCCGGGGTGAGGTCGAGCACATCGAAGATCGGTCCGAGCGCGCGGCCCGAACCGGGCGCCGAGTAGTTGATCGAGCCGCCGGAGGTGATGACGCCCATGACCGTCTCGGAGGAGTCGTACGCGTCCTTGGCCCGCTCGATGGAGTCTTCGAACTCGGAGACGAGTTCCGCGGCTTCGTCTTCGTGGCCGAACACTTCGCCGAGGACCTCCGTCTGGCGGATGAGCTCGTCGGCGTAGTCCTCGCCGTCGCGGGGGTCGAGTTCGAGAATGACCGCCTCGGGGGCGAGCTTCTCGAAGTCTTCCTTGTACTGAGCGAACCGTTGCCCGTTGATGATGAGATCGGGCTCGGCGGCGACGACCGCTTCGAGGTCGGGTTCACGGTGCGAGCCGAGGTCAGTGATCGAGGAGTCCTCGACATAGGAGAGCCCCGGGGGCATGAGGGAGACCGCCGCAGCAGAAAGCTCCACGCCCCAGTCGTCCAAGGTGTGGAAGGTGCGGTTGTCGGTCGCAACGACGCTTTCAAGCGGTGGGGTGAGGGTGTGGGTGCCGAAGTTATCTTCGACCTCGATCGGCTCCGATCCTTCGGCCTCCGGCTCGGCCCCGGCCTCCGCCGGCGCCGACTCGTCCTCCTCGGCGGTGCCGCCGCATGCGCTGAGCAGCATTGCCGTGCCGACGCCGAATGCGGTCGCCGTCATCCACGCCTTGTTCCGAAGGCCCCCGTGTTTCCTAAGTGATTGACACACTTGGTCTCCTTGAAGATTTATACAAGCCCCTGGCAATTCGCTCGGGGTCGGTGCCGCCGCGAAACGCGACCCTCACCGAGAGTTAGGTTAGGCGATCCTTACTTAATTAAGCAAGTTGGAGCTTCTATAAATCTAGGAGTCGAGTTCGAGCGCCTCTTGAAGGAGGTGCACGAGCGCGTCGACCTGCACCGTAGAGGTGTCGACGATGTCCTCATCGGAGCCGTCCAACGCGCGCGCGGCGAGGCCCTCTTTGGAGTCGATGAGTTCAGCGATCTTGGTATCGATCGTGTGCGCGGCAAGGATCCGCCACGCGGTGACGGGCTGCTCCTGACCGATCCGGTGGACCCGGTCGATCGCCTGGGCCTGCTCGGCCGCGGTCCAGGAGAGTTCCGCGAGGACGACGTTCGAGGCGGCGTGGAGGTTGAGACCGACCCCGGCTGCGGTGAGGGAACACACGGCGACGGAGACCTCCGGGTCGCTCGTGAACGCGTCGATCGCCTTCTGGCGCGCGCCGGCCGATTGCTCCCCGCGGATCGAGACGCTCCTGAGCCCGGCGTCGGCGAAGTGCGCCTCGGCGGTGTCCATCACGTCGATGTGTTTGGCGAAGAAGACGACCTTGCCGACGGAGCGGACCAGTTGCACGGTGTAGTCCGCGGCGAGCGTCGCCTTGGCCTGCCCGATCTTGCGGACCATCGTGAACACGTTCTCACCCGACTTGGTGTTCTTCGACGACTCCAGCTCGCGTTGGGCGACGATGCGCATGAGCTCAAGATCACTGTCGGTATCGACGCTGCGGCCCTGGTGTTCCATGAGCGCGCGGTACTTCTGGGCGAGCCGGCGCCCGAGCTCGCTTTCCGCTTGACGGATCGAGCGGCCGAGTTCGTCGTCCAATTCCACGGGCATGTCGGCCACGCGCCGGGCCGGAAGGTCTTTCGCGACGTCGGTCTTGAGGCGCCGCACGATCCCCAGGTCGATCACCGCGCGCCGGGCGGCCGGGTAGAACTTCCGGTCCGCCGGGGTGAGGCCGATCTCCTCCAGGCGCTCCCGCAGCTCCCAGCGGGGGCCGTCTTCATCGATCCAGCCGAGGAAACGCCAGATCGCGTGGAAATCTTCCACTTCGTTGATGAGCGGGGTGCCCGTGAGCGCGATGAGGAGGGGATCGGCAACCTCGCTTCGGATCTGTTCGGCGAGCGTGAGGACGTTCTGCGACCGTTGCGAGGTGAGGTTCTTGATGAAGTGCGCCTCGTCAACAACCATTCCCTTGAACCCGAAATCACTCATCCAACCCAGGTGCCGGTCGAGGATCTCGTAGTTGATGACGAAGACGTCGGCAAAGGCGTCCATCTCATCGCCGTCGCCGTGGATGACCGTGACCGTTCGCCCCGGCGTCCACAGCTCGACCTCGCGGGCCCAGTTGATCTTCACGACGTTGGGGACCACGACGAGGAGCGGAAAGGCCTGCGCGATGGAGGCGGCCACAACCGACTGCGCGGTCTTGCCCAACCCGGGTTCGTCGGCGAGGAGGAACTGCCGGTGCCCGGCTTTGACGGACTCGAGGAAGCGCACCTGGTGGCGCATGAGTTCGCGGTCCTGTGGGGAGTACTGATCGATCGGCGGGAAGGGGGGCAGAGGCATCGTCGCGCTGCCGCCGCCTGCGCCTTCTTCGAATGCGCGGTAGAGCGGGTCGAGCAGTTCCCACCCCGCCAGCGGTCCGCTGCCATTAGCAGAGTTGTGGGCGAACACTGGGGGTTGGAAGGCGACTTCTCGACGCCGTTGGGTCACGCTTGCGGGCACGACCTGCTTCTCCGCGATCGAGGCGGAGATCACCCGTTTGGGAAGCACGTCCTTGATGCGCCTTTGCTCCTCGGTGAGTTCGATTCCCACCGATTCCAACCATTCGTTGCGCATCTCTTGCGCGGCGCGGCTAGGCTCCGCCTCGGGATCGAGGAGATTCAGCACGGACGTGTCCCGGGTGGCGGTGCGGGCGAGGATCGTCGCGATCCCGTCGAGGCGTTTGAGCAGCTCGGTCCGGGCGCCGCCGGAGAGAGACTCCTCGTGGCGGATCCGGGATCGTTCATCGCGTACCAACATCGCGATGACCTGGAACCGGGTCCGGTTGGTGGGTCCGAGCTTGCCGCGGGACGCGCGTGCTTCCACTTCGCGCACACGGCGTGCGAGGAGTGGGATGAGGGGTGCTGCATCCGTGCGTCGACGGGAGGATACAGTCGTAGAGCCGTTTTTCGGCACCGAGACTCCTGAAACCAAAGGCGTGCCACTGAGGCGTGAACTATCCACATTGCGTGGTGGCCTGCGGCGAGAACATAGAAGAATAGCTCGCATGCATCCTCGGCCAGGGATACCCGGGCCGATTGCAATGTGGTGGGCGATACTGGGTTCGAACCAGTGACCTCTTCCGTGTCAAGGAAGCGCGCTACCGCTGCGCCAATCGCCCGAGGTGGGTACGGGATTCGAACCCGTGTATACGGCTTTGCAGGCCGCTGCCTCGCCTCTCGGCCAACCCACCGCGCGTTAGACATCTGACCCGGTTGGTAGGTGTGGGCCAAGACTCCGAGCGGATGACGGGACTCGAACCCGCGACCCTCACCTTGGCAAGGTGATGCTCTACCAACTGAGCCACATCCGCGTGTCACCCTGTTTGGGTGAACGCTTAGAAGATTAACCCAAAAAATTTGCTTCGTCCAACTTGGGCGCGGCTCAGGACGATTTTCCGCGCCACGACTAGGCTCGAAGCGTGTTCGAGACGAGGATCGGCGCTGCGGTCTCCTCCCCAGCCCCGGGGGAGTTCCGGTTCGGCGGGCGCGGCGGACGCGGGGTGGGCCGCTACGCGGATCTGCGGCAGAATGCGGAGATTCTGGGCGAAGGCACGTGGGCCGTCGTCGCCGAGTTCGACGGTCCTTGGCACGCCTGGCAACTGGCGGAGCCGTACGTATGTGACGACAAATACCCGCCTGTGATTCCCGTCACCGGGCCGCCGGAGAATTGGCGGCCCCGCCCAGCGCCCCAGTGGCGCTCGAGCCTCACCCGCACCCAGTACACCGCTCGCGTACGGCGCGCCCAGGGGCTCATCGCCGAGGGCCGGATCTCCCAGGTGAACCTGTGCCGCATCCTATCGGCCCCCACCCCCGAACCGCCCCCCGCCAGCCAGGTCCACCACCGGATCGCCCGCGAGCATCCCGCTCCCTACGAGGGCTGGTTCGATTTTCCCGCGGGCACCGGACCCAAAACCTGGATCGCCGCCGCCTCCCCCGAGCTCGCTTTCCGGGTGCGCC
>JAJYRV010000079.1 GCA_021793935.1 Actinomycetes bacterium
TGCAAGGAGTGCTAGCGTTCCGATGTTTGCGCCGGTGTTGGGGATGTCGTCGGGGTCATCGGAGGTGGAGGGGTCCTCGTCTCCGTTGTCGCCGGCGGCGGGTTCGTCGTCTCCGTCCTCGTTTCCGGTGCCGTTGTCTCCGTCGGTGTTTCCGTCGGGATCTTTGGAGTCGTCGTCTCCGTTTCCGTCGTCGCCGTTGCTGTCGTCGTCTCCGTTTCCGTCGTTTCCGTTGTCGTCGGAGTCTCCGTTTCCGTCGTTTCCGTTGTCGTCGGAGTCTCCGTTTCCGTCGTTTCCGTTGTCGTCGGAGTCTCCGTTTCCGTCGTCGCCGTTCTCACCTCCGTCGTCGTTGTCTTCTGCTTCGACGACGATGGTGAAGGTGGCGGTGTGGGTGTCCTCGCCGGATTCGTAGGTGACGGTGAGGGTTTGTTCCCCTACGGTGGTTGGGTCGTAGCCGGTGACGGTGACGTCGCCTGTGTCGAGGGTTTCTCGGCTGCCATCGGAGTAGGCTGCGGTGATCTCCAGTCCGGCGAGGTCGAGTTCTTCGCCTTCGGTGTAGGTGGTCTTATCGGGCAGGGATGCCACCTCGATCCCCACCAACGACACGTCTTCGGAAACTTCCGCGACGCCGACCCACGAGAGCATGGGCGACTCATCGCTCGTGTTGCGAAGCGTGAACGTCAACTCCCCATCGCTCTCCAGAGTCACCGGATAGCTCAGTACCTGGTTCGGTGAGGAACGATCCAGCGTAACGGTATCGACGACGTGATCCTCGCCGTCATACGTCAACACGACGTCCGCCGTCCGAGAGTAGTCGGCCCACCAGGAGTGGCTCCCCGCGGTCAGCGTGTACTCGCCAGCCGGGAGCGTCACGGTGTACCCCAGTTCCGAGCCCTTCGGGTTGGCTGTGTAGATCCCCGTGGTGGTGAGTTTGTTGTACTCCCCGGGCTCAATGCCCTTGAAGTTCACCTCGTCGTTGCCAGCGGAGTCTCTGCCGAAGTGGCCCCAGGTGCCGTCGAAAGGCTGGTCGGCGTCTTCGTTGAGGAGGTCCTCACCGAGCAGTTCCGCGATTGCTTCGTACGCCGGTGACAGGCGTTCCAGCTCGCCGTCGGCAGTGCCATTGATGTCGGCAAACGCCACTGCCCCTTCCGGCACGACCTCGACGTACCCGGAGAGGTCCGCCGAACCGTAGACCGCCGGGACCTCCTGTGAGGACCACGGGTCGGTCAGGTCGAGCTCGCTGACATCCCACTCCACCGGAATCTCCCGCGTCGAATCGTCGACGAGCGTCGCCGTGACTGTTTCGGGAAGTTCCGGCTCGGTGCCGACCCAGGTCGCGACGTGGACGGGCTCGATATCGGTGATCTGCGACCACAGGGGAGCGGATCCCGCGCGGAGACGCTCGATGAGCGCCTGTGCACCTTCGCCGTCCAAGGCGTAACCGGCTGGATCGGCAACGGCCGCACGAGCAGACGCGATTGCGTTCTGCAGCGCAGACCAGGCGGGGTCGGTGAAGTCCTCCGACCGTTCAATTTCTTCGGCCTTCGCCAGTTCGGTTTCCAGCGCGTCGGTCGCGACCGGCTCCTCGGCGGGAGTCGAAATAACGCCGACGGCGTCAATGGTCACCTCGCCCGAGGTGACCTCGAGGGTGACCGTGTGTTCGCCGAACTCGAGCCCGCGCAGGGTGTAGGGCTGCTGGAACTGACCGCTGCGTTGAGTGCGAGCATTCGGTTCCACAATTTCACCGTCCACGTAGGCGTCGAGGCGAGCGTCGCCCTCTCCTGAGCCGATGATGTCGAGCCCGGAACCGGTGAACGTGTAGGAAACCGTGGCCCCCTCGGACTGGTTGGTCGAGGTCGAGCGCTGGTATTCGTACATCCCCGCGCCGTTGGCGTGGTGCCAATCGCCGTCGTAGACGAGCTTCGTCGCGGGCGGGTCGGACAGGTCGGTCATCTCCAGGTTGTCCAGGTATTCGCCGTAGTAGGGCACGAACCCGGGCACTCGTTCGATGAGGAGGTTATCGAACTGGGTGTGGTGGTAACCGCTGGCGAGGTCGACCCAGCCGGAACGGATCGGCGTGGGATCGGTCCACGTGGCCAGTTCCTCACCGTCGATCGCTGCGGTGATCTGGTCTCCGGCAACTTCGAGGGTGAGCTCGTGCCAGCCCTCGCCGGCTTCGGCGAGCTCGCCGGAGTCGACGACGGTTCCCCGCCGCTGAAGTTCCCAGGAGCCGTCGTAGGCAAACCTGAGCACGTACCCGCTGGAGCCGAGGCTCTGCGAGTTGTCTCCGCCGCTGGTGCGGGCACCGATGGCGGCGTAGTTGCCCTCCTCGCTGCTGCGTTCGAACCGCACGTCCATGCTCGCCCGGTAGTTGCTCCACCGGCGGTCGCCGATCGCGGTGATCGGGTCGCCGCCGTTCCAGGCACCGCCGACGCCGGTTGCTTCGGCGTCCACCTGCTGGCGCAGCACCCAGCCGTCATCCGTTTCATAGGCCTCGAACGCGCCGTTCCGATCCCACGTGAACTGCGGGATGAGGCCGCTCGACCCGCCCCGGGACTCCACGAAGGACTCGGTTTCGGAGCTGACCTGCCCCTCGGGGGTGATCAGCGGCACCGAGCGGTCCGAGTAGTCGAAATCATCGCTCCACAGCACGCCGCTCTCCGGATCCTCGTCGAGAACTTCGCGTTCTCCTTCGACGGGCAGGGGAGTCGTCCACTGCTCATCGCCCGAGACGTCGAGCGAGGTGACCGTAGCGATGGAGAACGGTTCGACCTCCACGGTGTAGGCGCCGTCAACACTCTCCACGTCGCCCACGTGGCGCTTGTAGTTCGCGTTGAACGCCTCCCCGGAATCCGCCGACCGGGTTTCCCACACGGCGAGCGAATCGCCGTCGAGGTCGAAACCTTCCGGCGTGATCCGGTAAGTCAACGGGTATTCGGAGTCGTTGACGATGACGGTGGAGAAGTCCGAACCATCCGGTGCGGCCATCGTCATGTAGTTCGGTTCGCCGTTGCGACCCACCACCGGGTTCTGCCCCGTCGCGCCGGAGTCGGACGCCTCGGGAAGGACTCGCCAGATCCCGCCGTCGTTCGCGTCGTCCTCCCAGCCGGTCACGGCGAAGTTGCTGAAGTGTTGCAGAACGGCCAGGCCACCGTCGTAGTGGATCCACCCCGACCACGGGTCGCGGGCGCTGACGAGTTCCTTGAAGGAGTACTGACCGCCTTCGTAGAAGGAACCGATCGCGGGCTGGTAGATGAAGTGGGTCCGGCGGGACTCGACAAACCCCTTGACGATGGTGTTCGCCATCTCCAGGGAACTGTTCGTGCCACCGATCCCCGTGCCCGGGACGCTGGGGTCAGCGGTGTTGTTGTGCGGGCGGAACGCGGTGTTGGAGAAGGTTGCCTGCGCTTCGCTGTTCCAGATCTCCTTGTCGAACTCCTCGGCCAGGCGGGTGAAGTTCTTCTCCGAGTCGTCGTTGGGGCTGTAGTGGTAGCCCGCGACGTCGACCGCATCGCGTAGTGCGTCATCGTTGACCATGTCCCCGCCGAAGGAGCCGACGCTTACCTCGTCGGAGATGACGACCTGGATCTGTTGATAGAGGTCTTGTTCTCCCTCGCGGAAACCGGCGAGGTCGGCGTCCTCGCTCACGTAGCCCGTGTCATCGGTGCGTACCCGCTCGGCGTACTGCTTGGTCCACTCCAGATCCGCCTGCTGTTCGTTCACGCCCGGATTGACGTAGTCGACCATGTAGCCGTATTCGCGGTAGGCAGCCAGGATCGTGTTCTTGTACCACGTGTAGATCTTGTCGTTGTCATCCGCCCAGGTGGGTGCGTTCCAGCGCAGGATCGAGACCTTGAGGTCCGGGTTGACCTTCTTCGCATCGGCGGCGAGTTGGAAGCCGGGGTGCCGGGTGACGTTGGCGGGTTCATCGGCCGTCCGCATCGTCGCAACATCCGGTCCCGTGGAGTTGTTGCGGTCGTTGCCCATCTCGATCTTCACCTGATTCATGATCGGGTGATCGCCCCCGAAGAGCACGCGCAGCAGTTCGGCGTAGGCCTCGGGGTGTTCGGACTTGTAATCCATGAGGACGGCGCTCGTGCTGTTGGCGCTCAGCGTTCCGAACCCCTTGAAGGTGAGCCCGTTGAGATTGTCAGCCGGGATGTCGGCGGCGTCGATGTTGAGGTCGATCGCATCGGCCGGTTCCTCCTCCGGATCGGTCGCCTCCTCGCCGTCGAGCTCCGCCTTGGCGTCCCCGTTGGCGATGGCGAACCAACTGAGGATCGGGCCCTCACCGCCGGAGCCTTGATAGGAGAGGCGGACGTTCTGCGCACCGTCGGGGATCGTGACGACGTGCGATTCGAACCGCTCTTCCGGCTTATCCGCTGTGGTGGAGAGCTTGATGGTGCCGAGCTGGTCGGTTTCGGTGTCGCCGTCGAGGTCGTAGGTGAGGGTCGGGTCGATTTGACGGAAACGGTCCTGGCCCGCGGCGTAGAACTCGTAGAACCCGCTCGAGAGCGTGTACGTGCCTGGGTCGAGCGCGAGGCCGAAGTCTACGGACTCGGAGTTCGTTCGCACACCGAGCTCGTACTTGTTGAGCGCCGCCAGGTCGGTGTCCTCAGCGGGGTCGCCGCCAGGTATGGAGAGTTTGTAATCCTCCCCGCCTTCGGCGAGGTAACCCCAGCCGTCACCGGAGTCGTAGGCCTGGTCGGGCGCGGCGTTCCGCAGCGACTCGTCGGCGAGCGTCCGCGCCGCCTCGAAGGCGGCAGAGGAGGTGGGCTCGTTCGAGTACCACTTGTCCTGCGCGTCCCCGCCTCGACCGGCGTCGACGAAATAGACGAGCGAGTGATCGGCCGGCGGGAGTACCTCCACCTCGGCGGTGAGGGGTTCGCCATCGGCATCACCGCTGACTTCCACCGTTGAGTACGGGGCGGAAAACAGGTCCTCTCCCAGGTCCCACTCGATCGCTCCCGCGACATCGGGAACCTCCGCGGGCAGCGACGTCTCCTCGAGCGACTGCGCATCCAAATAGGCGGCGGCGCGGATCACTTCCGGTGGCGCGGCGTGCGCCGGTACCGCCCCGATGGCCCCGGAGGTCAGCGCGAGGCCCGCGACGGCGAGCGTGGAAACGGCAGTGGTGAGCAGAGAATTTGGTCTGTGACTTCGCGCTCCGTGTGCAGTAGCTGCGGTCATCGACATGTGGGCACCCTTTCTTTGGCTGCAGCGCCATGGTTACCGAGTTGAGCCGGGCGACTGAGAAATCTCGGAAGCACGCTCCCGGGAGGTCCGCCTACTGTGGCGGTCCCAGCCGCGATCAAGTCATCATGCAATCAGCAAGCAACAGCAAATGCAAGAACATGAACAGAAGTGATCAGTAAGTAACGTTGTGTAGGGTGGTCGTGGCGTTCAGCGCGAGCGTTGTGCGCACGTGTTCTAACTGCTCGACGAAAGGAGCACATCGTGGCGCGGGTCCTCATTCTCTCCGGTGGCGGGCGGTATTCCGATCCCTGGCACCCCTTCCCCACGACCTCGCAGATCATCGCTTCGGCGTTGGCCGAGGCGGGGCATGAGGTGGAAGTGAGCGACCGCGTGGAGCAGCGGCTCTGCGAGCTCACCCCCGGCAGCATCGATGTGCTCCTCACCGACATCGGCAACGCCGCGGCCGACAACGTGGAAGTTCCCACGTGGGACGAACCCGACCCGGAGCGTTACGCCACGGCGATGCAGAACCTCGTCGCCTACCGCGATAGCGGGGGAGGGCTCGTGGGCGTCCACGTTTCCGCCACCGCGTGGCCGGACGAGCCCGAATGGGCGAACTTCCTCGGCGGGCGCTGGGTCCGGGGTACGACGATGCACCCCCCGCTGGGGCCCGCGAGCATCGAGGTCATTGATCGCGACCACCCCGTCACTACCGGGGTCGCCTCCTTCGAGACCGAGGACGAGAAATACACATACCTACACGTCCACGACGGCGTGCGAGTCCTTGCCCAGCACACGTATGAGGGCAAGCCCCAGCCGCTCGTCTGGGCACACGAAACCCCCGCGGGCGGTCGCGTGGTCTACACCGCGCTGGGCCACGACGAGGGTGCCTACGAGGCGCCCGAGGTGCTGCGCATCATCGGGCAAGGCGTCGACTGGGTGACGGCGGCTCGCGCGTAGCTCGCGCCGGCCCGGGCCGGTCGGGGAGCTAGGCCCGCGGCCCACTCGATGCGCGAACGATCAGGGTCGGGCTCACCTTCACCCGGTGGATCGGGCGGTTCGGATCGGCGATCCGGTCGGTGAGGAGCCGTAGCGCCGTCTCGCCGATGATCCGCCGCGGCGGGCGGACCGCGGAGAGCGCAGGATTGGCGAGCGCGGCGATCTGATCGTCGTAGGAGACGATCGACAGGTCGGTGGGGATCTGGATTCCCCTCTCCTCCGCGCGTTGCAGGATGTACATCGCTTCGGGATCGGAGTGGATGATCGCCGACGTCGTGCCGCTTCGCACCAGCTGGGTGAGGACCTCATCGACCGCGGCTCCGAACCCGGGATCCGTGCGGTCGGGGAGCGCCGAGTGCAAGGTGGCGGCCGGGTCGAGCCCGAGTTCCTCGTGCGCGGCGCGCCACCCGATGCCGATCTGGGCGGCGTGGGGCGAGTTCTCGCTGTAGATCAACGCGATCTTTCGGTGCCCCTGGTTGTACAGGTGGTGCACGGCGATGTCCGCCCCGCCGGCGTGATCGGTCACGACCGACTCGATCGACTGCCGGGCGGTACCGACGGTCATTTCGCGTTCCATGAGGACGACGGGCGCCTTCGTCTCCGCCAGCCACCGCTCCAACGCCTCGCGAGCAGCCCCCACGACGGTCGGTGCGAGCAGTAGCCCGCTCACGCGCTTGCTCAGGAGCTGATCGAGGTCCGGCCGTTCATCCTCCGCGTGATACCGAGTCTCGCGGAGGATGAGGCGCAGCCCGAGCCGGTTCGCCTCCGCTTCCGCGCCGTGCACGACGTCGGGCCAGTAGAAATCGAAGGACGGGACCAGCACGCCGATCGCCCCCTTGCGCAGGGGGGAGAAGCCATTGCCCCGGGTGCGCTGCGGATCCATTGTCGCTGCCCCGCCGTGGAAGCGGCGGATGAGCCCCGCGTCAGCGAGGGCGGTGACATCGCGACGCACCGTAATCGCCGTCACCCCCAGCTCCTCGGCGAGATCACCGATCCGGATCGAACCGCGTTCACGGATCGCTTCTAATACTTCGGCCTGACGGGTGCCCGCAGGAGGATGCCAGGAGTCGGCGGGGGGATGGGACGTCATAGTCTTCCTTTCTGACGGAACCACTCTAGAACACAATTGATCACTTGGCGCGAATCCATGAACGAATGATCCCAAGTTGACAGTACGTGATCATGTTGCTTACGGTTGCTCCCACTGGCTGTTCATATGGATCGTTCCTGATCGAAGAGGCTCAAAGGAGAAACTGATGCGACCACGCACCATGATGGTGATGCCACCGCGCACCTTTGAGCAACAGTTCGGCAGTGAGGAGCAAGAACTGCTTGAAGCCGCCGCCGACCTCATCACAACCTACCCGGCCGCGGACTTCAATATCGATGATTCTGCGCTCGCCGGCGTGGAGGTCCTGCTCACCTCCTGGGGCTGCCCGCCCATCTCTGTGGACCTGCTCGACCGGATGCCGAAGTTGCAGGCGATCGTTCACGCGGCGGGCTCGGCCCGCGCGCTCGTTCCCAGCGAGGCGTATTCTCGCGGTATCCAAGTGACCACCGCAGCTGACCTCAACGCGATCCCCGTCGCTGAGTTCACCCTCGCCGCGACCATTTTCGCGGGCAAGCGCGCCCTCCCGCTCGCGGAACAGAACCAGCGGGAACCCGCCGGCTGGGAGAGCTCTTTCGCCGATCAGAG